>JAESST010000391.1 GCA_016763995.1 Flavobacteriales bacterium
AATAAAAATTAGAGAATGAAAATATATCTCATAGAAACAGGAAATTTTAAGTTAGATGGAGGAGCGATGTTTGGTGTTGTGCCTCAATCTATTTGGCAACGTACAAATCCTGCAGATAGTAAAAATATGTGTTCTTGGGCACTGCGCTGTATGTTAATTGAAGATGGAGATCGATTGATGTTGATTGACAACGGAATGGGAAATAAACAAAGCGATAAATTTTTTGGCTACTATTTTTTGCATGGAGATGCAAATTTGGAGACTTCGTTAAAGAAATCAGGTTTCCATCCTGATGATATTACAGACGTTTTTTTAACTCACTTGCATTTTGACCATTGTGGGGGAGGGGTAAAGTGGAATAAAGACAGAACAGCTTATGAACCTATGTTTAAAAATGCGACCTATTGGAGCAATAAAAAACATTGGAAATGGGCTACTGAACCGAACGATCGAGAAAAAGCTTCCTTTTTAAAAGAGAACATTTTACCGATACAAGAGTTTGGTCAGTTAAAGTTTGTAGAAGATGGTTTCGATGCTTTCGACATCTTTTACGCTGACGGACATACTGATGCAATGATGATTCCATTAATTGAATATCAAGGAAAGAAGATGGCATTTATGGCAGACCTTTTGCCTTCGGCCGGGCATATTCCAATGCCATATGTTATGGGCTATGATACTAGACCATTGTTAACTTTAGAAGATAGAAAGCGGTTCTACAGAAAAGCGATAGATGAGAGTTTATATCTTTTTATGGAGCACGATGCACAAAACGAAATCATCACTTTAAAGGACACGGAAAAAGGGGCAAGATTGGGCGAAGTACATTACTTCAACGATTTATTTACGATATAAGACATAAAAAATGCCATGTGTTAAAACAATACATGGCATTTCTGTTAAATCTTATAGTCTATTTTTCATCAAAGCCTAAACTTGCCGAATTAATGCAATAACGCAGCCCGGTTTTATCACGCGGTCCGTCTTCAAATACATGTCCTAGATGTCCTTTACAGTTAGAACAAACCACTTCGGTCCTGACCATGCCATGACTGATGTCTCTAATTTCTTCAACATTTCCATTCTCTAAAATGTCATAAAAACTTGGCCATCCACAACCTGAATCAAATTTAGTTTCGGAATTAAATAACTCACTACCACAACCAGCACAATTATAAGTGCCATCTTTTTTATGGTTTAGGAATTTTCCAGTAAAAGGACGCTCTGTTCCTTTTTCTCTTAAAACTCTGTATTGTTCAGGAGTTAGTTTTTCTTTCCAATTATTTTCCATCGTTATTCGGGCTTCTTTTCGGATAAAATTTCTTTTTTCCATCGCCTGATCTATTTTTGTTGAATGGCTTACGGTTGTTATTGTTCCCAAATCTCTTCCCCCCATGAGAAGCGCTTGGATTATAAACTGGGCCATCTCCAATGTCTTCAGGGTTAGCTAATTTCTCAACCTCTTTTTTAATTAGTTGTTCAATCTTCTGAAAGTCTTGCTGTCCTTTTTGGTCGATAAAAGTTAATGCAGTACCAGTTGATTTTGCTCTAGCTGTTCTTCCAACTCTATGCACGTAATCTTCAGGGTCATTAGGTACATCATAGTTGATCACCATATCAATAGAATCAATGTCTATTCCACGAGAGATAATGTCTGTCCCCACCAAAATTCTTAGCCTCTTATTTCTAAACATTCTCAATACCTCTTCTCGCTCATCCTGTGATAAATCAGAAGAAATTCCATCAGCATCCATTCCCATTTTCTTTAAGTCACGAACAATGTCTTTTACACTAGACTTACGTGAAGTAAAAATGATGATGCTTGCTAATTCTTGCTTGCCTTTTAAAAGGTGTTTTAGAAGCGGATTTTTTTGATTATCAAAAGTATTATATGCTTGTTGAATAATACCTTCTGCAGTAGTTGATATTGAGATGTTTACTTCCTCAGGCTCATTCATGATTGCTCGTGCGAGTTTTCTAATCTTAGGAGGCATGGTTGCAGAAAACATAATGGTTTGCCTCTTTTTGGGTAGGTATTCAGAAATTTTCTGAATGTCGTCGGAAAAACCCATGTCCATCATTCGGTCGGCTTCATCTAAAATAAAATGCTCTAACTGATCAATCTTAACATATTTCAGGTTCAGGTGAGAAAGTAGTCGCCCAGGTGTTGCAACAATTAAATCAGCTCCTTGAGTTAATGCAGTTCGTTCTGCTTCAAAAGAAGTACCTGTTCCTCCACCATAAATGGCGATTGAAGAAGTTCCTGTAAAGTAGGAGAAGCCTTCCATTTGTTGGTCAATTTGCATGGCCAATTCTCTTGTAGGAGCAAGTATTAGGGTATTCAGTTTTCCTCCGCCTGAGCGTTGAATCTTGTTTAAAATTGGTAATAGAAAAGCAGCCGTTTTACCAGTTCCGGTTTGGGCAACTGCAATAACGTCATTTCCTTTTTGTATAATAGGGATAGCTTGTTCCTGAACGGGTGTCGGTTCTTCAAAACGCATTGCGTCTAAGCCTTGAATCATTTCTTCAGTAAAATCGAAGTCTTTAAATTTCATATGTTGGTTTTAGTAAGGAATAATAGAACCAACTTTTTCTCTCTGTCGATTCTAGTTTACAAAGGTGAAAGATACGTAAATACTCACGCTACTTTTAGCAAATAAAAAACCCTTATCGAACGAGTCGATAAGGGTTCAGTATAAGGCTTAATATACTTACATCTTCAAGCTAATGCTTAATTCAATATCGTCAGATAATACCATGTCCTTCATTGAACTTACATAAGTAACATCGTAATCTTGTCTGTTAAAAGTTAATTTTCCTGTAGCAACTCCGGAAGCTAGGTCAATTGAAACTTCATTAATTGTTTCTTCTTTTGTTGTTCCTTTAACAGTTAAATCTCCAGTGATTGTTCCTGCAGCTAAATCTGAACTCTTGATCACAAACGTTGCAGTTGGAAAAGAATCTACTAAGAAAAAATCTCCTGTAGATAAATGGCCAATTAGCATATCAGATGAATGATCTTCACTATAGTTACTATCAGTAGGAGTAATTGTAGACATATCAATGGTAAAAGATCCACCAGTAATATCATCTCCTGCCATATCTATAGAACCTTCAGAAATAGCTAAAGTTCCATTGTGAGAATAACCACCGATAATGCTACCTGTCCAGATTACTTTGCTATCATCTAGATTAATAGTCATTGTTTTTGCAACAACTTCTTCTTCTATCATTTCTTCTTTAACTTCAGTCGCTTCTGCTTTCTTTTCGGCTCCTCCACAAGCAATCATCATTGCGGCAATAGCTAGACCGAATATTGGTTGAATCAATTTTTTCATTGTTTTCGTTTTATGTTAATTTCAGACAAAAGTGGGAATAAATTTCGACTTAGATGTAGGTACATTTATTTATTTTTAATCAGTTGATCTTATTGCGTTGGTTGAATATTTTGATGGTTTCATTTAGCTGTTTAAAATCTATTTTTCCTTTACTCTCGATTAAATGATATGATATTGCCATTGAGCGTGTTATCTTAATTTCTGAACTTTTAATTTTATTGATGAGGTGAATGAGGTTTCTCTTTTTACCAGGAGTCAATGGATCAAAATATTGGAATACTTCTTGATCGCCTAGAATAATGGCTTCGAACTCCTCTGATATTGGCATTCCGAATTCGCTTATGTCTTTTTCAATTTCTAATTTTACTTTATCTCCAATTTGTATTTTAAGCTGTTTTACTAAAGCTCTATTCAGCATAATGAAAGGCCCCTCTTGTGAAGACATAATTGCACAGTGATTTTTTACTGCTCCATTAAAAGTACAAATAACTCTGCGGTCTTTACCTTTAACAAAGCTGTTGGCAATTTCATCGGGTATTCTAAAATGAAAGCCCCAAAGTGACGAATGTTGGTCTTCCAATTGAGCAATGATTGTTTCTTTCATAATTCTACAATAAACTTTTCTCCGATTTTAAAGCTCTAATATTCCTCAAATGTATTATTTTCACATTGACAAAAGAAACTTTAGTTAAGACAATACAATGACTCATATTACAGGACATACCTTTGAATTTTTATCCGAACTTAAAAAGAATAATTCCAGAGATTGGTTTGCTGAGAATAAACCCAACTATGAAAAATCTCATAAGGAGGTATATACTTTTGCAGATTCATTAATAAATAAAATGAATGATTTTGATCAGATAGAAACTCCTTCTGGGAAAAAGAGTCTATTCAGAATCTATAGAGATGTTCGTTTCTCAAAAAATAAGGATCCATACAAATCAAATAGAACAGGTTCATTTTCGAGAGCTGGAGCAGATAGGAGAGGGGGATACTATTTTTGTATAGAGCCGGGAAATTCAATGATAGGTGGAGGGTTTTACCAACCCAATACGGATGATTTAAATTTAATTCGGAAGCAAATAGCAATGGATCCATCTCCATTAAGAGATATAATCGATTCAAAAGCATTTAAAAGCCACTTTGGGGAGTTGTTAGGGGAACAACTAAAAACGGCTCCTCGAGGTTTTGAAAAGGACGACCCCAATATTGATTTGTTGCGATACAAGAGTTTTTACGTTTTTAAAGCCTTTTCAGATGAAGAAGTATTGGCACCCGATTTTGAAGCTCAGGTAATTAAGGTGTATAAAGCCATTCAACCGTTTTTTCAGGTAATGACTAATTATTTGACCACTGATTTAAATGGAGAATCAACTATCTAGAGTGGCACAAAACTGATAGATAACATTTTTTGAAGGGCATCTTTAATTATCTTTGTTGCCAACTATATATTTCTTTATGTCTCAACAATTTTATAAGATTCAGGTTAGTCAAGTTTTTAAAACAACGGAAGATTGTTCTGTCATAACTTTTGATATCTCAAAAGAACTAGAAGAAAAATTCAGCTTTATTCAAGGCCAATATCTGACCTTGAAAACAATGATTAACGGTGAAGAGATCAGAAGATCCTATTCGCTTTGTAGCAGCCCGATTGATAAGGAGTGGAAAGTTGCCGTGAAGAAAATAGACGATGGTCGTTTTTCCACTTATGTGAATGACGAATTAAAAGAAGGAGATGTGTTAGAGGTAATGCCTCCTAGTGGTCGTTTTTTTCAAGAAGTAGATGTTAAGGCTAAAAGGAATTATGTTGCTTTTGCTGCAGGTAGTGGAATAACTCCTATACACTCTATTATAAAGACTCATTTAAACAAAGAGCCCAATAGTACTTTTACTTTGTTTTACCTGAATCGTTCGGTTCAGTCAATGATTTTGAGAGAAGAAATAGAGGGCCTGAAAAATCAGTTTTTAGGACGCTTTGAATTGTATCACTTTTTAACCCAAGAGCAACGGGATGCTCCATTATTCAATGGAGGATTTACTAAAGAGAAATTGGCAACAATAGCAGAAAAGCTCATTGAAGTAAATTCGATTGATGATTATTTTATTTGTGGTCCGACAGAAATGATCTTCTTGATTCGTGATTTCTTGAAGGCAAATGAGGTAGATGAAAAGAAAATTCATTTTGAGCTTTTCAATACACCAACAGGAGGTGCTAAGAAAAAGAAATTAGATGAAAATAATAAAGACGTTTCAGAGGTTTCTATCATAACGAATGGAGTACAGGTCTCTTTTAAAATGACTCAAAACGGAGAGAAGATTTTAGATGCAGCATTAAGAAATAACGCTGATTTACCTTTTGCTTGTAAAGGAGGTGTTTGTTGTACTTGTAAGGCAAAACTAATAGAAGGAGAAGCTCCAATGGAGGTAAACTATGCATTAGAAAAGGAAGAAGTAGAACAAGGATATATCTTAACTTGCCAAGCCATGCCGAAGTCAAGTAAAATATTAGTCGATTTCGACAGTTAAAAACATACCTAATGGAAAACAAGACATTAAGCTTAGACGATCAATTTCAAGAAAGAATTGATAGAGGAGAAAACATCGAGGCAAAAGATTGGATGCCTGAAAAGTATAGAAAGACGCACATCCGTCAAATTTCTCAACATGGACATTCCGAAATTATTGGAATGTTACCAGAAGGAAACTGGATTAGCAGAGCACCATCCTTAAGAAGGAAAGTTGCACTTTTAGCGAAAGTTCAGGATGAAGCGGGGCATGGATTGTATTTATATAGTGCTGCTGAAACCTTAGGTATTAGCAGAGATGAGTTGATGGAGCAACTAAATAGTGGAAAAGCAAAATACTCTAGTATTTTCAACTATCCTACGGTTTCTTGGGCTGATATGGGGGCTGTTGGCTGGTTGGTTGATGGTGCAGCCATTATTAACCAAGTAATGCTAACCAAAACCTCTTATGGCCCTTATGCTAGAGCGATGGTGCGTATTTGCAAAGAAGAAAGTTTCCACCAAAGACAAGGATATGAGATTATGTTGTCGCTTTGTAATGGAGCAGGAGTTCAAAAAGCGATGGCGCAAGACGCTTTGAATAGATGGTGGTGGCCAAGTATAATGATGTTTGGCCCTAGAGATGAGGAGTCTCCCAACACAGAGCAATCTATGAAATGGAAGATTAAGAAGAAGACCAATGATGAGTTGCGTCAGCAATTTGTTGATCAAACCGTTCCTCAAGCCGAGATTTTAGGATTAAGCATTCCTGACAAGGACTTAAAATGGAATGAGGAAAGAGGACATTACGATTTTGGAATTATTGATTGGGAAGAATTTTGGAATGTTGTAAAAGGTAATGGTTTAATGAACGAGAAAAGATTAAAAGATAGGAATGCTGCTTGGGACGAAGGACAATGGGTGAGAAATGCAGCGCTTGCTTATTCGGAAAAGCAGGTAGAAAGAAAAGCGAAGAAAATAGCGTAATTAATTACTAATGAATTATTACCAATGGCTTAAATTTGGGAATAATTAGTAATTATTAAATAGCAATTTGTAATTAAGAAAAGATGAACAAAGAATGGCCCATTTGGGAAGTATTTATTAGAAGTAAGAATGGTTTAGAGCATCGTCATTGTGGTAGTTTACATGCTGCTGACGCTGAAATGGCAATTCAAAATGCAAGAGACGTTTATACACGAAGGCAAGAAGGTGTTAGTGTTTGGGTGGTAGAATCAAAGAATATTACTGCATCAAATCCTACTAAAAATGGAGAAATGTTTGAACCTGCAGCGGATAAAGTATACCGTCATCCAACTTTTTACGTATTACCTGACGAAATAAAGCACATGTAGCCTTATGCTAAAAGAACGATTATACGATTACTTGTTACATCTTGGGGATAACTCCATGATTTTAGGCCAAAGATTAGGAGAACTTTGCGGTCATGGTCCTGAATTGGAAACGGACATTGCATTGACGAATATTTCATTAGATTTATTTGGTCAGGTAAGGAATTACTTTCAAGCGGCGGCGGCAATTAAAGGAGATGGAGCCACGGAAGACAGCATTGCAATGTTGCGTTATGAAAATGAATATAAAAACACTTTGCTTGTTGAGCAACCGAATGATGATTTTGCACACGTTATTGTACGTCAATTTCTATTCGATGTATACCATCAGTTGCTATTAAAAGAACTGATGAGTAGTAAGGATGAAACCATAGCTGCTGTGGCAACAAAATCAATAAAGGAAGTAAATTATCATGTTGGTTTCTCATCCACTTGGCTGAAACGATTAGGAGACGGAACTGAAGTAAGTCATGATAAGATGCAAGAAGCAGTGAATAAACTGTGGAGATATTCTTTAGAGTTGTTTAAACCTACTGATACTGAAATTTGGGCAGCAGAAAGTGGAGTAGGAGCGGATTTAGATCAACTTAAACCTATTTACTTGGAAAAAATTAAAATGTTTATGGATGAAGCAACCTTAGGTTTACCAGAAGCAACTGTATTCCAATATGGAGCTAAATCAGGTCGTCACTCAGAAAATATGGGATACATTCTAGCCGATTTTCAATACATTCAAAGGGCTTATCCTAACATGAAATGGTAAGTCAATATGCTCAATGTCTCTGATGAAATAGAAAAAATATTAGCATCTGTTAACGATCCAGAAATTCCGGTTTTATCTATTATGGACATGGGAATTGTTCGCGAGGTGGATCAGGTTGAAGGAGTTTACAACATATCGATTACACCTACTTATTCGGGCTGTCCTGCAATGGACACGATAGGAGATGACCTTATTGCAGCGTTTAAACAAGAAGGCTTGAAGGCCTCAATTAAATTGGTTTTGGCACCTGCGTGGACAACTGATTGGATTACAGAGAAAGGGCGAAAAGATTTAGAAGAATATGGTATTGCTGCACCGCGTTCTGCAGAAGTAGATAAGGCGGCTCTATTGGGAGAAGCAAATACAATAAAATGCTCAAATTGCGGTTCTTTAAATACTAAAATGGTTAGCCGTTTTGGTTCTACCGCATGTAAGGCACTTTTTCAATGTAAAGAATGTCACGAACCCTTTGATTATTTTAAGTGTTTATAATAATTTTAAATTCAACTAACCAATAAGTTAAATTCATTTTTACTTAACTTTTTGTGGGGTTGTTTTCTGCAAATACCTTTGTCCAAGAAAGTGAAAAAAATATACACAAGAGATGGGAGTCTCTGTGGCTAGTTTAAACAGTTTCGGATTCGTTTACCGTATAGGAAAAACTAATTCCATCTGGAGAGTAAGTTTATTATCATTGAGTTATACTAACAGAGATTCAGAAGATAAAATTTCAAAAACGGAAGAATCATCTTATGGCTATAGAATTGCGCTAGGAAAAGAATTTAGAAGGGAATTACATTCAAAATTTGAGCTCAGATATGCTGCTGATGTGTTTTATCAGTCTGATTTTAGTAAAGTGAAACGAACATCTATCGCAACGGATCAGGCTTCTTTTTTTGAAGAGAATGATAAAATTGAGGATCAGGAATATGGCCTTAACCTAGTAATTGGGATGAATTATAAGATTAAGTCTAACATAATTGTTGGAGCTGAGTTTATACCTTACGTATCTCTTTTTTCTTCAGAGCAGAATGGATGGCTTGAAAATTTGCCGTTTACAATGAAACAAGTAATTCTTCGGATGGATTAAACTTAGGTATTCAAAGCGATCTAGTATTGTTAACTTTTAGCTTTTGGTATTAGGGATTTCAAATACAGTATAATGTAAGGTCTGTGGTTCGATGAACATTAAAATTAACGTCCTTTTTTCGTTCCGAAGTATGTAAGATTCTATTTCAACTTGTTGTATTTGATTTTATTTAAATGTCTGAAATAGCGTTTTTTGAAAATAAAATAACAACAGTTGTTTTATTTGTTATTCCAGACAGGATTAAGTAACCTTGCCTAGGTTATTATACCTATTAACTAATCAATTAAATGAATATGAAAAAAATGAAAGCATTGGTGGCTGTTTCGCTAATGGTATTTGGATTGTCTTCTTGTGTAGTCTATGAAACTCATAGTGTAACAGGGAATCCTATTGGTACTAAAAAAGGAGTCGCTAAAACTAAATTATTTGGCAATTCTGATGTTACAATGAGAACAGCAGCTAAGAATGGTAAAATTACTAAGATTGGAAGTGTGGATACAAAAACTACTGTATTTATACTCCCGTTTAGTAAAACAGTAGTAACAGGAGAATAATCAAAAATATTTAGAAATGAAAAAAATTAGAACTATACTAGCTCTTGCAGTTGTGGTGGCATCTTTATCGTCATGCACAATTACAATGCCATATGCTGTTACTGAGCACCCAATTGGAGAGAAAAAGGGCGTTTCAAAAACAACAGTTTTATTTGGTGTTATTCAATTCAATGGAAATTATGGTATTGCAGAGGCCGCAAAAAAAGGAAAGATTAAAGGGCCTATTTCAACTGTCGATTTAAGAACAACATCTTATTTAGGAGCTATCCTTTTTACAAAGGAACTTCTAGTAACTGGAGATGCAGAGTAATAACTATTAAAGAAAATTGAAATGAAAAAATTACAAAATATATTGCTCGTTGCAGTCATTCTATCACTGGCTTCTTGTTCAGCAGGTGGTCCTGTAATGAATGCAAAAGCATTGGTGACAAAAAATGAAATGGGCTCTAAGGTAGGCATAGCTGAGAAAACGGTTTGGCTTGGTCTAGCATTTAATGTTGATTTAAGTATTACAGCAGCAGCTAAGAAAGGAAAAATTACTAAGATTGCGACTGTAGATACAGAAGTGATACCTGGATTTTTATCTGTAACTTATAGAACAATTGTTACAGGAACAAATGATGAGCCGGAACCAGAAAAGAAGAAGAAAAAGAAAAGAAGAAGTAAAAAGAAAAGAACTAGAAGATAGTCTTTTCTTTATTGATTAAAAGGGGAACTCGCTTAGCGAGTTCCCCTTTTCTTTTTGCTTGTTCTTTTGATTGAGCTTATCTCTTCATTACTCTCTTCACAGCATCTATGATACTGCCTTTTCCAAGTCCATATTTTTCAAAGAGTTCTTCAGGTTTTCCGCTTTCTCCAAAACTATCATCTACTGCTACAAATTCAATAGGAGTGGGGCTGTTACGAGCCAATAGTTGAGCGACACTATCTCCTAAACCACCGTTCATTTGATGCTCTTCTGCTGTTACTACTCTTCCTGTTTTGGCTACTGACTTAAGAATTGCTTCATCGTCCAAAGGTTTGATCGTATGGATATTGATGACTTCTACACTAAGGCCTTCAGTCTCTAATTCTTCTGCAGCTTTTAAGCTTTCCCAAACACAATGGCCTGTAGCGATAATAGTTACATCTGTTCCTTCTTGAAAGATAACAGCTTTTCCAATTTCAAACTTTTGATTTGCAGGAGTGAATACTGGCCACTTTGGTCTTCCAAAACGTAAATAGACAGGGCCATCATACTCAGCAATGGCAATAGTTGCAGCTTTTGTTTGTTCATAATCGCAAGGATTAATCACAACCATTCCCGGTAGCATTTTCATCAAGCCAATATCTTCTAAGATCTGGTGAGTTGCTCCATCTTCTCCAAGTGTTAATCCTGCATGCGATGCTGCAATTTTTACATTCTTTCCACTGTAAGCAATTGACTGACGAATTTGATCGTAAACTCTACCGGTAGAAAAGTTGGCAAAGGTTCCAGTAAATGGAATCTTTCCTCCAATAGTAAGACCCGCAGCAACTCCCATCATATTTGCTTCTGCAATTCCTGCTTGAATGAAACGATCAGGAAAAGCATCTTTAAAAGCATTCATTTTCAAAGAACCTGTTAAGTCGGCACAAAGTGCAACGACATTAGGGTTTCTCTTTCCTGCTTCTAATAATCCATCTCCAAAACCAGATCTGGTATCTTTCATTTCAGTGTATTCGTATTTAGCCATGCTTACAATTTTACTTGGGTACTTTGCCCTGATTGAATTTCGAATGATTCTTCTTTTGTATAAATGCTTAATCTTGAGTTGAGAGAACGATAAACAACTCTGTAACTTCCTGGTTGCAACACAATTGATTCTCTTGTGTTGAGCGTACTCAAATTACACACCCAAACCATTTCTTCTCCTTTCATCTGAAAAATGCTTCCAAAACCTTTAGAAGCCATTCCTACAGAAAGCAAGCCAGCTTGTGGTATTTCCACAGTTGTTGTTCTGCTTTGGGCAATATTTACATCTCTAATATAAGTTCTTGGTAGCGTCAGTATTTCTAGATCATACTTTCCTGTTAAATAGCGTTGTTGCTGATTAAAATCCTGAACAACTAGCACTTCATCTTTTCCTTCTTTTCGAACAATGGTTTTTAAATCTTTATATTCATTGTACCCTGCCATCTTCAATTTCAAGTCTCCCTGAGGAGCATCAACAGCAATGGTCGTGTGTTTTCCTGCGATTAGTTTAATCCCTTCTTTTTTTACAGGAGGAATAGTATGTATCACTAAGTCGTAAGAACCTAAAGGATCAATTGGAAGCGTATCCGGGTTTCCTCTACTATTAATTGTATGTATAAAGTTATACCGTACTTGTTCTGAAAATGAATCGTAGAAAGTCATCGGAACATTAGTTTCTGTAGGACGATTCAATTCATCTAATAAATTTACTTGGGCCGTTGTATTGTTAAGTGCTTGTGAAATCACAATTCCTAGTACATCTTTGAAAGTAGACTCTGTTGTTGCATCGTAGAAATTTCCAACGCATTTAAAGGCATCTATCACTTCTGGTTCCAAACCTAATCCAATGACAAATGGTTTTAAAACAACTCCTCTTTTTTGTAGCGCTAATGATACAGCACAGGGATCTCCGTCACACTCTTCTATCCCATCAGTAATAAGAATAATAATATTTCTAGCGTTCTTGTCGTCAGGAAAATCATTTGCTGCTTGTTCCAAAGAATAAGCAATCAATGTTGTTCCTCTTGGTCTTATGCTTTGAAGCTTAGTAATAATTTTGTTATGATTTTTAGGAGCAAATGGTACTTCTAATTTTGTGTCTTTACAATTTCTCCCATCAGAAGAAACATTGTTTTGATGACCATATGCACGTAGAGCGAGTTCTACATTATCAGCACTCTTTAGGCTATCAACTAGTTCTCTTAAAAGTCGAGTTGCGATTTGCATTTTCTGCCCGTTTTCCCAACGAGCAAACATACTCTGAGATCCATCGAGAACAAAAAGAATACGTGTTTTTTGGGCTGCAGTTTGTGCTTCTGCAATTGCAAAAGAGAATAGAAAGAAAAACAGAATTGCGATGCTTCTAAATCGGCTCATGTTTATTTTTTTTAGGATGAGGTATTGCTTAAAACAACA
>JAESST010000031.1 GCA_016763995.1 Flavobacteriales bacterium
ATCTTACTTACATCCTGTTCTTCATGAATATAAAACTTTCGGGCTGAGTGGTCGTATTCGTGATAAGTCCTAATCCCTGTAAAAGGGTCGTACCCCAGCAATCTCTTCATTAAAGCACCTTATAAAACAGTGATATATCATATTCGCCAGCAATCCAATCTATAGAAATGCCGTTAGCGCAAGCAATGCCAGAATCTCCAAAATATTTGGTATCTGTGCTGCTAGCTGCCAACTCCACGTAAATAATATTAGTCCCACCCGATACTCCACCATGCTTTATAACAAAAGAAGCCGCCGCAGGTGAGGCAGCCGACTCGGCGCACGAAAAACCGACAAGCGACAAGCCTCCAGCCGACGAGACAGCATTGTTAATATTTGATGTAACAGACGTATTACTGTCAGTGCTAGCCGAAATAGTAGAGCCATAATTAACTACCTCGCCTGCTTTATTATGTACCTGAGTCATATGCTTACCTAAAATGGGGCCGAAGCCCCTACCTTAGTTATGATGTGGTTAGATCAGTGATCTTGCCGCAAGCGGCTTCATTGTTCATACGCAATGTGTATTCCACAAGAAGCTGAGTGCGATCACTGTCACCAGTCTTAGCGAGGTCTGTCATTTCCATATCCCGAAGGGTGGAAAGAACAATGAACTCGAAGTCCAAGACAAACGCTGTCCGATCACGCTGGAAGCGATTAGGGACAACCTTAAGAGTACCAAAGTTAGACTTATACAAGTCAATGGCACCCATCAAAGTAACATCACCCACCGGCCTAGCGTCGGTCTGAAGCGTACTAATGCCAGTAAACCCACTGATCCGGGTACGGTTGAAAGGCCCGACCATGATAGTGTCAGGCGTGCCGCCTTGTTCCCAGACAGCCTGGATCACTGCATCGAGACCCGCTTTAACGAATGTGCCTTGTACGGTACTGTCCGTGGGGGCAGGAACTACACCAGAACCAAAACCAGGCGTAGTTTGAGCCGTACCAGTACCTAAAGAGGTCTTATTGGTTGATAACCAAGACTCTAAGGAGCCAAGGGAGCGAGCCGTGCCAGCACCACCAGCACTAGAGGCTTGATTACGAGACAGCGCAAACTCCATATCTCGCTTAATCTCTCGACCACGCTTAGATATCTGATAGGTGTACTCATCCGCCCGACCCGCTGAGTCAACCGCCCGCTGTGTACCAGACACTTGGATAACTTTATCAGAGATCTGATTGTAATTACCTACACGAGTGGTTTGAACAAACGTATTATTAGATGCGTCATCGCCTTCAATATTTCTATTGGTAGCCGCAGCGTCTAAAATGTCAGTCTGCCACTCAGTAAACACCCCGCTTGCTCGCATTTTGGAAGACATGGCAACAGTGGGGGTATCCATAGGCGAGATATCATAAATAATATCCGCTAGATCCTCTCTGTTACCGCCTGCTGTGCCGACGCCGTGCGCCGTAGTTGTACCCGCTGGAACCGCCATAATTTCACCTATTTAAATAAAAGTTCTTTCAATGCCGCCTGAGCATCACGAACATGACCCGTCTTCGATAACTTCTTGCGGGCCGTATGTTCTACCGGCTTGGCTTCGTCGTTAGTTGAGCCAGGCTTAGTGGACTTAGGTGGCGTGTTTACCTTCTTGTCTTCAATTGATTTGCTTTGGATCTTGTCAAACAGCATGGCCTTTCGAGCAAGGACAATGTTCTTATGATTTGTCATGGTGCTTATTTCAACACCATGGCCTTTCAAGAAAACGGTTAGCTCTTGCCATTCAGCCTTAGCTTTATCGTTATCCAGCCATTCAGGAATAGCCTTCAACGTAAGCTCACTTTCCTTGGCTAAATCAGTCTTAGCCTTGGTAGCTTTGTCTTCTTTCTGCTTTGCTTGGAACTTCTTAAGTTGATCCACTTTAACTTTAGTCTTTTCAAACGTTGACCAATAAGCCTCAGGGTCCACCTCTTTGAGCTCTTGCATTTCAGTAGTGCCAAGATGATCGGCTTCAACATTAACCAACGATTCTAGGTCGGTTAAGTATTGATCGAACTTACTTGACTTCTCTTCCAAAGCACGGCGCGTATCGGCGTTATCCATAGTGCCTTGCCTGTAGTTCTTTTCCATCATATTACCTTTAATCAATTGATCTAAGGTAAGTTTCTCTACAGTGTCGCCGTATTTAACATCGAATAACTGTGCCTCTACCGTGTCACCTTCTGCTTTCGCTTCTGGAGTTTCCGAAGTCTGGCCACTTTCTGCTATGTCGTTCGCCTTATTCTCTTCGGTTGGCGGTTCAGGCTCCGAATTAAATAAAGATTGCATGCGGGCTGATGCCCCGTTCAAATCCGTAGCTCCACTCGGGTTAGCTTCGTCATTCATAAATCACCTATCGTTTAAATTTGTCCTTTAACTGTTCAAGCCTGCTTTTAGCAAGCTCCCCATCACGCATTATCTTCTTGAAATTATTCTCAAACCCTTTGATTGCTTGTAACATTTTATACAAATCCTCACGTTCTTCAACTTTAGAATAATGAGAGCTTGCAATGTTGCCGAAAGTAATCCTTCTTAGGGTCTCTAATGACTCTTCGATCAAGGGGTCTTTTAGTAATTGTCTGGCACGTTCGCCGCGCCTAGCTTTCTCTTGATCGTTCATTCTTGTCCTTTGCCTGGTATGTCAATTTGGTTCTCAACCTCAAGCTTGGTGTATGCCAATTCTAACTGGGATACTAACTCAGCGTTCTTCTGCCTCATTTCTGCCTCGAACTCTTGCGCATCAATCTGCATTTGCAATAGCTTAACTTGATTGTCATTCTGAACCTTGGCCATAGTTGCCTGAGCCTTAACCTGTTCAGCCTCGGCTAATGGATTCTGGGATTGAGCCGCCTGTAATTGCTCAACCATCTTCATAAGCTGTTCATTCTGCGCCAATAATACTTCATCAGGCTTGGTCGTGTCATTAAAGTATTGACTAACATCCTTAAGGCCTACCTCAGTGATTAGCTTATCAAGTGTGTTAAAGGCTTTCTCATTGTCTGCCAATGGATTGCCAGAGAGTATGAACTCTTTTTGTTGAGCTAATATAAAATTAAGGTTTGCTATCTTCTCTTGACGATCGCCGGCACCAAGCCCGACATCAACACGACAATCCATTTTGCGACGCCATGAGCTAGGGTTAATTTCCATTGGTTTACCAAGAACTCTAATCTCTGTGCTGTCATCCTGGAACTTAGAAACGTTCTCAATGATCTTGTTGAAGATAGGCTTTAAGCCTGTCTCTGCGATCATCCTAGCCACTAACTCAGTACGTTGAGCCGATGCATCCATGATCCCCTTAAACCCTGTGGCGGTCTTATTAAGACTCTCGGGGTCCATACCCTGATTGAATCGAGTAACGCCCGTCCTAATTTCCCTAGCACTATCCAGGTATTCAATGGCCCCAAAAATCTCACCAGAAATAGGGGGGATAACGAATGGCTGGATAGAGTCACTAATCGGCCCTTCACCCTCAACATTAATTATTCCTGCGGCCCTTGGGGTTAACAGGTCGTCAAGCTCAACACGCTCATTAACAACAGTTCGAGGGTAATTAGATTGATAAATGTTATCGAATGCCTGCCTCAGCATTTTCGATTTAGTCCACTG
>JAESST010000392.1 GCA_016763995.1 Flavobacteriales bacterium
AGAAATTTATACGCATGTGACTTTAAATCATCAAATTAATATTAAAGACTCATTAGATACTGTGCTTTTATAAAAAAAAAATCGAATAAGGACAAAAGACAAATAAAGTTAGCTTTCACCTTATTCGGATGTTAGCAACAATTAAATCCAATACAACTTCACGCTTCTATAGAATCAGAATTAAAAGTAATTAAATAAATATTTGCGTAACCGAATGATTACCTATATATTTGTAACCGAATAGTTACATAAATTATGAGAAGAGATGTTTTTCAAGCAATTGCTGACCCAATTAGAAGGGATATTATTGAATTACTTGCGACTGAAACTTTAAGTGTAAATGAAGTCGCAGAAAAGTTTGAAATTAGCAGACCAGCAATTTCAAAACATTTCAAAACATTTAAAAATATTAAACGAATGTGGAATAATCGATTTTAACCAAATTGGTAGAGAACGTTTATGCTTAATTCAACCACAAAAACTAATACCTGCTTTTCTATGGATAAAACAATACAATAAACTTTGGGAAGACAGAATAGATTCCTTTGAAAACTATATTAATCAAATACAAAATAAAAAAAATGAGTGATTTATCAAACAGAACACTAACAATTGAAAAAACATTTAATGCTCCTATAAAAGTAGTTTGGGATGCTTGGACTCAATCAGAACATATCTTGAAATGGTGGGCACCCAATGGAATGGATATTAAGGTTATTGAACACGAATTTAAAGTTGGTGGAAAATGGAAATATTCAATGCCAATGCCAGACGGAAATGAATTTATATCTGAAGGAATTTACAAAGAAATTATAGAATTAAAGAAAATAATTACTTCTGCAGATTTTAAACCTATGACTGAAGGTGTGGAATTACAAACATATTTTGAAGCTGATGGAGAAAAAACAAAATTCACATTTAGCGTAGTTCATCCTACTCCTGAATACTGTAAACAACAAGAAGAAATGGGGTTTTATAATGGTTGGGGTTCTGCAATAGAAAGATTAGAAACAATTTTAGGAACACTAACAAATAAGTAATGACTGAAAAAAGAAGAAATATCATTTATATAATAGTAACCAACTTACTTTCGTTAATGATGTTAGCTACAATTGGAAATAGCATTTTTAATAGTGAATTTACTAAAAGGTTTGTAGAAATAGGTTATCCAACTTATCTCATCATTCCATTAATGACCGCAAAAGGTTTAGGTATAATTGCAATTTGGTCAAACAAATCTCATCTATTAAAAGAATGGGCATATTCTGGATTTTTCTTTCTTTTTCTATTAGCAATGTTAGCAGAGATTAATGCTCCTTTTCCTGATTACGTCTCTCCTCCTACTGCGTTGATTTTACTTTTAGCATCTTACCTTCTTTGGAAGAAAAAGATAGACTGAAAATAAAAAAAGTTGCTAACACTGGTAACCGTTGCACAAGCCAATAATACAATTAATTAGCAGATTGAAGTTTAATATTAAAAACAAACAATGCTAAAAACTAGTACATTACACATATCTAATAATCACTAATTATTAAAATTAGTGTTGTGCAACAGCCACATCACCTATAGTTAATGCGGGTTTTGGTGGTAAATTAAAGCTCGGAGCAATTAATGAAATCCGCTAAACTTTTGGTTTAGCTTTTAAAAATGAAAAGATAAAAACAAAACACAAAGCTTTAGCTACGTGCTAGGTTGAAAAATTATCACATTTTAATCCGCACTAACCATAGCTAGACGTTAGATATAATTTATAATCAATGAAGACAATTATTTTACCAGATGAATTGAATTTGGATTCTTCTCTGTCTATGGAGGTTTATGATTATGAAAGTGTTCAGGAAATCTCCAAACAACAAATAGTACTCAATAAGAACACATTTAGTTTTCTTCAAGAGGGAACCAAGGAAGTGTTTTTTGGTAATTCTTCATATTCAATTAATAATTCTCAATTTCTCTTGATGAAATCTGGTCGTTGTTTAATGACAGAAAAGCTTTCTAACGTTAAAGAATATTATAGAAGTGTTCTATTTTTCTTTCCTAATGAAGCCGTATTAAAATTCATAAGAAAATTTGAACTTAATCAGGCAGATTCAAAGATATCCTATTCGACCTACTCTTTTAGTTATGACTCATTTATAAATAGATTTGTGGACAGTCTTTTAGACATATCTAAGCTTTCAAAAGCGATTCAGAAAAACATTTTAGATTCCAAGTTTGAGGAGATAATGCTATACCTTATTGAATTTAAAGGAGTGGGGTTTCTATACTCCTTAATAAATAATAGTGATGATCGAAATCAAAAATTTATTCAGACAATTGAGAGTAATCAATTAAATAAACTGACTATAAAAGAACTCTCATTTTTATGCAATATGAGTGTCTCAACCTTCAAAAGAGAATTTGAAAAACACTTTCATAGTTCACCAAGTAAATGGTTTCAAGAAAAAAGACTAGAACATTCTGCTTTTTTACTAAAAGACAAGATGAAAAGACCATCAGACATTTATGAAGAAATTGGATATGAAAACCTATCAAATTTTATAGCAGCATATAAAACTAAATTTGGGGTTACTCCTAAACAGCATCAAGTAGATTGAACTTTTATCAATACTTTTTGGACTTAATCGAACGTACTAATCTTAGTATCTACTCATAGATTTGCGCTTATAAATACAAACAAATATTATGAAAAAATCGAATTTTATTTCACTAGTGCTATTGGCCTTCACAAGTACATTATTTGCCCAAAATACGTTTACTTTATCTAGTAAAGACTTAGGAGGTCAAGTTATAAAATCACAGGAATTTAATGGGTTTGGTTGTACAGGGAATAATGAATCACCACAGTTATCATGGGAGAACGCTCCTGAAGAAACCAAAAGTTTTGCTATAACAATGTACGATCCCGATGCACCAACTGGAAGTGGTTGGTGGCATTGGCTTGTATTTGATATTCCTTCAAATGTATATGAGTTGAATTCAAATATTGGAAATATTAAACTCAAATTATCACCTGAAGGTGCAATTCAAAGTGTTACAGATTACGGGATAAAGGGATACGGAGGTCCTTGTCCTCCAGAAGGTCATGGACTTCATCAATACATAATTACAGTTTATGCTTTAAGCACAGATAAACTTGGACTTGATGAAAATACGAATGCAGCGGTAGTTGGATATTACCTTTCAAATAATACGATAGCAAAAGCTAGTATAATAGCCTACTATCAAAGATAATATCCTGTCTCTAACCAGGTGTACAAACAATTTTGGATTTGTGGGTTGGTGAGCGGTAATTTTGTTTGCAGTCTCAAACATAAAACCATCTTAAAACGACTACGTTTTAAGATGGTTTTTCTATTTTTATCGGGTACAAAATTTGTGCGGACTTACCCCCCCCAAAAAAAAACTGTTACTATACACACGTTAGGCGTTGTGCGTCATATATCAAATCAGAACTGAAAATGATTATAAAAAGAAAAACAATAAACCTCAAGTTCTTTTTACTTGTGTTTATTTTGTACTGTACATTCACATTCTCTTGTAAGAACAATAATCAATCGGACAAAACAACCCATAATTCCTCTTTAATTGATAGCATAACCCAAACAAGAATTGATTCTAGCAAATGGTTAAAACCCACACGAGGAATTCGCAATATTTTAGAAGATAATAAAGGAAATCTTTGGTTTACAAGTCCAGATTATGTTTGTATGTACAATGGGGAAATTATTAAATATTTCACGAATGAAAATGGATTAAATATTGTTGGAACAGTTCACCAAGACCAAAATGAAACCATTTGGGTTGAGGACGGATTTAATATTTATCGTTATAACAGCAACAAATTCACACCATATAAATTAAGTGATGAATCTTCATCAATAGAAAAACAAAAAGAAGGAAATAATATATGGTTTCAGAAAGGTGTAAATACATCTGATACAATTGATATTGAACTTGGTATTTTTCGTTTTAACCAAGGTAATTCTAATTTCTTCCCTCTACCTGTCAATAAAACACTTGATAATAAATTTCGATATTACCCAACGACTAAAGCTCTTTCCGGAAAGGATAGTACCATATGGTTTGGAACTATGGAAAAAGTTTTTGGCTTCAAAAACGGCTCATTTATTACGTTAGGGCGTAAAGAGATGGGACGTGAAAAGGACACTAGACAAATGGGAATACGAGGGCTATTTATAGACAGTAAAGAGAATTTATGGATTGCAGATAATGGTGCAGGGATATTTGTCTATGACGGAAAAAAGACAATCAACTTTACTAAACAACATCATTTAGACGAAGGAGATTCAAAAGAGAAAACGCTTCATAGGGCTTTTTCGATTGCCGAAGATACGTTAGGAAATATGTGGTTTGGAACAGTTTATTCAGGTGTGTGGAAGTTTAATCCAATTACAAAAGAATTTACAAATTACAGTAAGGAATTTGGGATATTAAGTGACAATATTTGGACTATTTACAAAACAAAAAATGGTGAATTACTTTTTGCAGGTGAAACTCCTGGAGCAGTTTATAAATTTAATGGAGAATCATTTGACAGAATATATTAATATATATATACGCCTAACAATAGTAAGCGTTGCACAAACCAATAATTCATCTAAAATCATTTCAAATAAGGCTTTCTAGCTAAGTTGCTATTTCAGATTCATTGTAGAAAAGTTAACTTTTGTAAGGCTAAGGATCATGATAATTGAGACTATAACCCAATTATTCTCTAGAACAATTGGAAGCAAGGCCTTTGCTCCACTTTTACCAATTTTTGAGTGAACTTTAAATACTTCTTGAGGCCGTGCTGAGCTTGTCGAAGTATTATATGCAATAGCTAAAAGGTGCATCACCTTATTCGCTTGTTTTATGTCCAAAGTATTAATTTTACGAAGTCCCATAAATTGAGTCAACGTACCAAAGACAGTCTACTGTACTTTGTCATTTAGACTTCATGTACTGTCCTCTTTTGCTACTTATTCTTGATATATTTCGTTCATATTCTTCTCGAAAATAAGTCACTGAGAACTTCTTTTCTTTGGCTGTTTTTCCCAAGCATTCTACTTTCATCGGACAGCCTTTACAAATCTTGGATGAAATCCGATATTCCTTCTTCTTCGTTTCGGTGCGAGAATCTAAGAACACCTTTTAGTTTAATAAGCACAACAAATTGAACACATTAGGTAATACACACCTATATAAGCATTTGTATTTCAGCAATTAATTGTAGAAGTAATGGCTAAAAAGACCAATAATAATAGCTATGTTTAGAATCCATTAGCTTGTTGATATAAAACAAATTAGCCCTTCAACAATTTTCAATTATTCAATTTAACCCGGCACAAGAAAATTAAAATTTCCTTAACGCCCTTAACACTAACATACTATGCCATTAAACGTAACCCGTATTTCAGTTGAATTTTATTTATTAGGAAAACATATTTCTATGGTGTCAAATGGAATACCAAAAGAGCTTAGCGATTTCGCTGCAGCAAAAGCATATATGACAGCTACAATTGTAACTCAATTATCACCAGATGCACTAACAGCTTGGGATGCTGTTAAGAATGCAACTACAGTTGCAGACAAATCAAAAGCTTTAGCCATTGCTGCTAAAGAAAAAATAAAGCAAGAAATGAAAACTGCCCGATTTAGCATGCCAAAAGGGCAAGTTATTACTGTTGAGCCACTAAAAATTACTGAATTTATTAATACAAAACTAAACCCCGGCTCTCAAAATCAAGCAACATTACCTCCAACAGTAACTAGCATTTTGGGCTCAGTAAACTTTGACATCAGCGGATTAACTGTAAGCACGACATACTTTGCTGCGAACATTGATATGAATATTGATCTGGATGAAGTACTTCCGACAGAAGTACAACGTATTTTCAATCCAACTAGAATAGGCTTGGGACTTGAATATGTAAAAACCTCATAGCAGTTAATTATTATGCGCTAATATTCAGTATTGCTAGCAAAAGTTCATTCATAGGTTTTCCCTTTTTAGGATGAGAATGACTCTTGTGCTACTTAAGCGGCTAGTAATTGAGAAAAGCTCATTTTTTCATGTAATTAATAAAAAGATGATGGTGAGATTTAACATTAACGATGGGTTTTTCGCTCAGTAATAATGATATCATGAAGTTATACCCCTATTTAACGCTTAGCAATAATGGGATTTCATTATCTCCTAAATCAACTGCAACTGAAGGTGAAATAAGCTTAGAGTCAGAAGACATTCACCAAGAGAATTGTAAGGAGGCCATTAAATGGGTGCTTGGGAAAGATATGCCTTTCAGCAGAGCATTAGCTAGTGGTGGTGAGGAACTCGATATTATGGCGCATGTAATCAATGTTAAAGTTCTTCTTAATTGGATAGGCTTGGAGAATACTATCCCTGTTGAAGTAATTAATAAAAGAGAAGTTACTATTACAGAAATTATCCTAAATACCAACGGAGAAGTGAGCATTGATTTAGATTTAAACCTTGAAGCCCCGGCTTCCATAAACTGGTTGGAGCATTTGGGATTGAACTTCATTTTTCAAAATGCTCATAAAATCGAAGAGAAGGAGATAGCCTGTGATGGCACTGATCAACAAAACAGAGATCTCATTAAAAGACAAATTAAAGTAGGTTCATGAAGTCAACTGCCAATGAAATGAAGTTAACTGCCCATGTGGTAATGTCTGTTTCTATATTCGGAAAGGAAGTAGAGATAAAAGCTGAAATGGCAAAGAATCAAGCTCCAAGGGGTGCAACGAATGCAGAAAAGAGTGCGCACTATGGCGGCCTAATGTACTCGGGAATTAAAAAAAATATAGGACTCAATTTTAAAGAGGCAGGGAAGAATTTAGTAGAAGCCTTAGGTGTTGAAGCTGGAGTTATAGATCATTTTCCAGCGATTAAAATAGAAGAGCTATATGTTTCCTATAATGGAAAAACCAAGAATATTAATGTTATTGGACTTGCTAATGTAGCAGGAAAAGAGCTAAGATTTTTTTTTAAAAGTGAAAATGGGAAACATGCTTTCGGGCTTTTGACCGACTTGTCTGGTTTTACTGGTCTGCCTATGGTTGGAGAACACCTGAAAGACTTAAAGTTAACAGATGTTGGATTTATTTACATGTCAGATAATGCACCTAAATTCATAATTCCTAAGCTCTCTGATAAACAAGAGCATGGCAATGTAGAAGATCGACAATTAAACCCATCAGGAGTTCCTATTTTCACTAAAAACCTAACAAAGGGTTTCAATTTGGTTGGCGATTTCTTTCTACCATCTTGGGCTCAACCGATTGATCTCAGCCTGCCAACTCAATCAAAAAGCAAAACCACAAGCACCGCTATTCAGCAAAAAACTACTGCAGCAATAAATATAGTTGCGAAAAAAACAGCTACTCCATCTTTCGATCCATCGGTAAAATGGTTCAAACTTAAAAAAGTCAAAAAAGTAGGTCCTGCCTCAATAAGCGGTTTAGGCTTTTCGTATAAAAACAATGAAATTGCTTTATTGATCAGCGGATCGCTTAGTTTAGGTGGTTTAACAGTGAGCCTTGAAGGGCTTGGAGCAGGTTTTAATTTTAGTAAAATTCTAAAAGCCCAATTTGAGTTGCCTCGTGTATTCATTAATGGATTAGGGCTCGCATTCGAAAAGCCCCCAATAGAAATCAGTGGCAGTTTCCTGAAAGGGCAAACGCACGCTCTCGACAAAGCGGGCAATCCAATAATTGGCAGCAATAATAAACCAACCTTCGTTCCAATTTACAGCGGAGGGGCAGTGTTAAAAGCGGAAGATTTCACACTTTCGGCTCTTGGCTCCTATTCAACAGTTAATCATGAACCCTCTATGTTCATTTTTGCACTATATGAAGGAGCTTTAGGCGGGCCGCCTTTCTTTTTAGTAGAAGGCCTTGCTGCAGGTTTCGGTTACAACCGCAGAGTAAAAATACCGGCAATAGACGAAGTAGAAGATTTTCCTTTTGTTCAATTGGCAATTTCTCCATCTGGGCAACCAACAGACCCTTTGCAGATCTTACCCAAATTAAATGACAGTATAATCCCTTCTCCAGGAGATTATTGGTTTGCCATTGGAGTAAAATTTAATTCCTTTAAACTGATCGATTCTTTTGCCTTATTGATTGCTTCCTTTGGTCGATCAGTTGATTTTAGACTCGACATATTGGGTATTTCTACCTTGGTATTTCCTGTACAAGAAGTTCCAGAGGGAGAAAGTTCACCACCAATTATTGCGAAGGTGCGCATGGCATTGAAAGCCACCTATATCCCTTCTGAAGGTATACTTGGCATAAAAGCTCAATTAATTGAAGGATCTTATGTTCTTTCTGAAGATTGTGTTCTGACAGGTGGTTTTGCTTTTTATTCTTGGTTTGAAGGCTCAGGGCATTCTGGCGATTTTGTTCAAACCATGGGCGGCTATCATCCAGATTTTGTAAAACCGCCACATTATCCTGATGTGCCTCGTCTTGCCTTCAATTGGAAGGTCAGTAAAAAGGTTTCGCTAAAAGGAGAAATGTATTATGCCATGACACCTAGCATGTGTATGGCAGGAGGAAGTTTAAAAGCAACCTATAAGGATGGTAGTATTCATGCCAGTTTTACGATTGGTGCAGACTTTCTCATCTCCTGGGAACCCTTCTTTTATGATGCCAAATTTCATGTCAGTATAGCCGCATCTTATAAAAAGGATTGTGGCTTATTCGATTTAAAATTTTCTGTGCATGTAGGTGCACAGGTTCATATCTGGGGGCCAGATATGAGAGGAACAGCTTCTATTGATCTGGATATTTGTACGATTAAAGTTGCTTTTGGATCAACATCTCCAGTGATTAAAGCACCCATATTATGGGATAAGTTTCAAACTTCATTTCTACCCCCTGCAAGCGAACGAACCAAGGTTTTGGTAAATAATGGATTGAAAAAAACAATTGGAAAGGGAGCAACAGAACGTTGGATCATTAATCCGAAAGACTTTGTTATTTCTACGGATTCTGTTATTCCTTTAAAAGAAATAACAGCAGCCAAAACTAGCTCGTTTTCGAATGTTCCTCATTTTGGTATTGCACCGATGGAAAAAACATACGGTGATATTACATCCTCTCAAGTCATAACAATTAAAAAAGCTATGGTGACTGTAAATGATCATTTCAAATTTGAAATGATCCATAAAAACTTACCGAAGGCACTTTGGCAAAATAGAATTGATTTAAGCAATTATTCTCCACTCGAAAATGCAGATGCAACTATAGTAGATATGCTGGTTGGACTTAAAATAACTCCTGCCCATCCTCCGGTGGCTGGAACTTCAAAGGCAATAGAAAGAACAGAACTTAGCGTAAATCTTGATAGAAATCCAAAAGTATTCAACATAGAGCTCTCTCGTTCTAAACTAGTGGTAAGGATAAATGAGACAACAGACGATTTAATTAAAACCATTGACAATTTAAAAGATTATCCAAATGTGATTATAAAAAGGAATGCATTAATGAAATCGCTTTTATTTGATGTAAGCAGTGACTTTGATCTTCAAGGCCTTCATGATGATTGTTTTATGGATGATCCCATGTTTATTAGTTAAAAGAATGGTCAAGAAAGAAAAAAATAGATTTATGGCACCTGCAAACCATTTATTGGTAAAAAAAATTAAGTTTCAACAATTTCACAAACCTTCATTGGAGTCTGGAGACTACACCATTAATATTACTCCGACTTTCTCTATCGCAGGTACTACTAAAACTACTCCACTCCTAGAGACAAATAAGAATTTTAGTATACATGGAGATCGCTTCACTTTGGCGCGAACAGATGTTCACGCGGTATACCCACCACCAGGTAGCTTTGGAGATTACGATACCGTGTTGCCCCACATCATCCTTAACCGAAGCACTTTGCCCTGGGAAAGAGAACCATACGAAAGTATGCCTAACAAAAATGCCGCTTCTTGGTTGGTCTTATTACTTTTTTCCGGTGCAGAAAAGCCAACAGAGAAAACAACCACTTTAAAAAAATTAATAAATTCTAAAAAATTGAATGGATATGTCACAGAATCAAGCGATGATTTAACTGAGAAAATAAATACAATTGAAGTAGAACAACAACTCTTAAAATCAATTCTTCCTTCTCTTGATGACCTAGAATATCTTTCTCATATCCGTTTAAATTTAGATGAGAATAAACATCCCATTGGAGAAGAAAGGGCAACCATACTTTGCAATCGCCTGCCAAGCCCCGGCTCAGGCGCATCCATGCACCTTGTCTCTGTAGAAAACCGATTTGAAAAAGGGGAGTTTAACTACGGAACTTCAGTCAATAAAAAAGATTTGGTTACCCTAGTGAGTTTGTATAGCTGGAATTTCGCTTCTAAAACCGATGAGAAGGGCAATTTTGAGGACTTATTGAAAGACTTGAAGGTAGCACCACTTCGATCGCCCATAAAGGGTAAAAAAGGAGATGCATTAAGTTTTCTTAAAAAAGGATTCATTCCACTTCGCCACGAAATGCGCTATGGTCAAAAAACAGTTTCTTGGTATCACGGCCCTTTAGCGCCTGCGGTAATTAATTGGCCTGCTCCTCCTTTACCGGCTACATCAGCTGACAAACTACTGCATTACAACAAAGGTAATGGCCTCTTCGATGTGTCTTACGCTGCTGCATGGGAGCTAGGGCGAAAGCTTGCATTAGAGGATACAAAGTTTTCAATGGCGCTTTTTCATTGGAAAAAAGAAATGAAATTGAAGGAACTCACCGCAGTTCAAATGATGGCTTTAAATACACCTATTCCAGGGTCAATGGAGGTCTTTGACACATCCTTTTTAGGGAAAGCGGAAGATTTATTACTCCATGGAGTACTCCATGAAACATTGACAAAAAAAGAAGTCGATTCAGTCATTCCTCCTGTCAATTCAGGCATCCCTCCTATTGTAGAAAACTTCTTTTATCAGCTAAGACGATTAGAAGGTATACCGTTTAATTATCTGGTTCCAGATGATACAATGCTGCCACAAGAATCTATTCGGTTTTTTAGATTGGATCACATCTGGATGGATTGTTTGCTGGATGGGGCTTATAGTTTGGGTGCAGATGCAAAATCAAGTACAGCAAATAAGACACCCAAATATGGCCCAGAAGTTACCGGATTCCTGCTAAGATCAGAAGTGCTAAAAGGCTGGCCCGGTTTATTAATCAATGCTTACCAGGAAGAACTTCTAGATCCAACAAAATCGGATGGACTTACTAATGAACAAGACACTGAGGCTAAGACTCCGCTCACCCTCATTAGAAAAGATTATCTATCGGATGACTTATTACTTGTAATATTCGAAGGTGATTTACATACTGTAGACTTTTTCACGGCTGAAGATACCCTGCATTTTGGTGTTGAGAAAAATGGAGAAGGTCAATTTCTACAGCATTTAAGGAACAATGACGGCCACAAACCAACTGATGACAAAAAAACAACTGATGACAAAAAAATAACAGCTATTACAGTGCGAACCGTAGAACCTATACCTTTTAATGAAAATAGGGTAATAAATATCAATTTATTAGCTACGGATATTAAGATAAAATTAGGGAGTGACTGGCTCATTCTCAAAAAAGGAGAAACGTTCTGTTCTGCCCACTTTGCATTGCAGATGATGGAAGGGGCTGAAAAGCTTAGAATAGTAAGAACGAACGATCAATTATAAGGAAGTATGGCTAATATTTTAACAGTTCCGGTACAACTTGATGCACTTTTCGTTGAAATAGAACGTGTAGTGGCAGAAGCAAAAGCCGATTTTACAAAATTACCTCATACTGCAAATGGACATGATGTTCATCCGAACAATCCTTATATCAGCGAGGAGATTATTTCTAAGCCCTTTGATGATAAGCAACTTCGGCTTGCTGCAGGTATTCATTTGCATTGGAGCTTGCCAGATACGCTCACTAAGAGATGGGCAGAGACAGATGATGATACTGCAGAACCTGTATTTCCTCAGGTACCAAATCGCTGGTACATCAAGCGCAGCTCCACTAGTCAATCCATTCCTGATAAGGAATGGTTGGTTCAAAGCGATTATTTATGGCCCATTGGGCAAGGGAAAGGCAATACTTGTATCCCCAATCCAAAAATTCAGCAAGAAGGAGAAGAAAATTATATCCCCTATCGTTTTTTAGGAAGAAGCCTACCTTATGAGAACTATATTAATTCGCAAGATATTTATGACTCCAAACTAAGCTATAAAAACTTGACCGTCTTGGGCTACGGAGAGCCCACTTTTACGGCCTTCTATCCCAATTGCCACAGTGTATTTGGTTTTCACGATTCGGAAATTACACCCAATGATATTACAAGTGGATTACAATACGAATTGATTGGATGGTACAATGAGGAGAAAAACGATTTTCTCAAAACTCAAGTAGGTTTATTCTCTAAGCAATTTGGCAAAGAAAATAAGAGTACAGCTGGAGTTACTTTGAAGCCGACGGAAGATCAGTTAATGAGCTTTGTTCGCAAAACATTGAAATGGAATATTCCTGCAGATTGTACCATTACACCAAGAGAAATGCTTTGCTATTCCAAACTGGTATTTAATCCAGATGGGATTCCTGAAATAATGAATTCTACCCTTAAAAATAAGCCAGTAACTGTAGCAGTTGGAATGACAGCTATGGAAGCCATGTCTGCATATCTGGCTAATAAATTAGCTGCTAAAGACGACACTGAAAATAAAGGGAAACGCTTAATTGAAGAGCAAATGGAAGCCCTCTTAATGGATTCTAAAAATGGGAAGAAAATAGATTTAGGCGCTCATTTTTTGCAAAACAGACACGAAAAAGGATTTCATGCTATAGATGGAGGCAGTTATTGGATCATTCAAAAAAAAGGAGATCAAATCATAAAGGATGAATCTGCGGATACAATATGGAATAGTGCCAGAGAAAAATTAGTTGAAGTAAATGACTTACAGCAATTGATTGATTCAAAAAATATTGAATTACAAAGTAAAAAAGAACAATTATATGCGGACTGGTATAAGTACATGGTTTGCGCCTACCCTGCTGAAAAATCTTGGGATAGCCTGTTAGACGTTGATGATGTAAAATACTTTATTGAAGCAGCAGGACTAAATCCCTTGAAGGAACAAATCAATTACCTTGACCATGTTCTATTGCCAAGGCTAAAGAATAAACTAGAAGCTTTACAAGTGCTTTTAAACTCGTTGAATACACTGCTTGCTAAGCAGGCAGATATACTCAATCAAGAAAAAAAGGAAAAGCAAATAATAATAGCTCCAATTTTTTCACTTGCTGAAAAACCGCGCCCACGTTTTTGGAAACCCAATGATCCAGTTATTTTTGCAGAAAGCATTGCCATGCAAGCCAGTAAACGGTTTGGTAAAGATGGTAGCATGGACCCCGGTGGCCTATTGCCCAGTAAGATACTAGCTGATACAATAACAAAGCTTGTAACATCAAAAGATTTTGGTGCTGTTCTTAATCTTATTACCGACACAACTGATGACCCTGCCTACCATAGCTGGACCGATCAGCCATGGAACCCCTTAATGCTAGAATGGAAAACGACCGTTTTCCCAGTCGCGAACGAGAGCAATAATAGTCCAAATTCAATGGGCTATGAAAGTTCCTTTATCACCAACAATTTCCTTTTAAAAGAAAATGATCCCAATGTGAGCTACCAAGCAAAGGGACAATCTTTTAATTCTTCTGCTAGTATCTTTTCAGGATCTTCTATTCTGACAACACATGCGAGTAAGTTAATGAGGATTAGAATGGAAGAATACATTGAAAAGAATGTACTAAAGGAATGCCTCGTAAATAAGAATCAACAAGGTTATTTTGCTGATACAAATACAACAGAGATAAAATCATTCGATACCTCTGCTCATCTGAACTTAATTATTAAATGGTACGATAATATAGTAACAGCATGGTATGATCCGAATACAACACTTACCCCCGATCAAATTAAAACCCTAAAAGAAAAGGATCTGACTCACAATACCCTCAGCGCGTATCAAAAAATAAGTAGTAAGGATTTTCATGCACTTTCTCAATCTTTGGGCGGTTTTAATGAAAGCCTTTTAATGTCAAAAGAAAGTCTTGAACTAAAAGTAAAAGACCCACTTGCATTTAAAGAGTATGCTGAATTCAGTAAGGCTGTTGCAGCAGTTGTTGAAAAACGACCTCTCCACATACAGTATGAAAAAAATACTGATCGAGCAAAAAGTACATTTACGCTTGCAGAAGATGTGAATAGAGCCTCTTTACGAGCGCCACTTCCGCAAAATGATTTTAATCCGCTAAGAGCAGGAAAGCTTGAACTAACAGGTCTTCGAGTAGTGGACACATTTGGCCAAGCGGTTAATCTGGATATCAGTAAAGGAATGATTACGAGTGAATATTTTGAGAATACCACTAGTAATGAAAACAAGTGCTTAATTACAAGCGAACATTTAAGTGTGGGAGATAGCAATCAAGTTTTGCTCAGACCTCGTCTTTTACAGGCTGCACAAGTCAATTTTCGATGGTTGTCAAGTCAGGTTGAGAATACAGAATCTAATGAATTGGCTCATTATGGACCCATTTGCGGTTGGGTGATGACGAATAACTTAGACAATAGCCTCATGGTATTTGAGGCTTCTGGTAAAGCAATAGGAGCCTTTACAGCATCGGGCAGCGATAGATGGGAAACTGCACCAGGCAGTCCAGATTTACCCTTTTGGGAATCTGGCGAAAATGGTATTCGTGTGTTATATAAAGAGACCGATATTACCAATGCTAGCGTTAGCATAGTTATAGAAACAAGTTCAACAGTAAATACACCCATCACTTTTACACAAAATGGAGCTGCACTTACTATTCATTTACCAAAAGAAAACCCTATTGGAGAGTTGCCTTGTTTAGCATCTCCAGACCTTATCCGAGAGGCATGGCTAGCGTGGAAAACAAATCATTCAAAAACTCCTTTTGAACTCGTCAGAATTGGGGAGCATAATGACATCATTAATGAAACTACAGTTCCAGGTATTTTTACTCAGCCACTTGATTTCGATGTAAATAATTGGGCTGATTCTCCGCCTAATGGCTTTAATGCTCATTTGTATAAAATGATGCTCTATTTAAAAGCTCGCACAGATGAAGGATTGGGTTTCATGAAACTTTTTCGAGAGACGATTAATGCTGCTCTAGATAATATTCATCCAGACACATATGCTCAACACCACAGCATGGCTCAGTTAATGGGGCGGCCTCTGGCTTTGGTTCGTGCGTCACTGGATATGTTGTTAAAAGCCCCACCTGCTATACACCAAGGTTGGGACACTTTCGCTATGGACATGCATAGAAGAAGCAGAGAAACCAACAATTTTACCAAGGTAAAACTCCCCATCCGAATTGGGGAACACAATCAGTTGAACGATGGTGTTGTAGGATATTGGGTAGAGAAAAATGGAGGCTATTCGAATGATCGGTTTTATAGCCCCTCTTCCGACAAAGGTGATTCTGTTTCTGCGAATAATCCTAGCCTAAACTACATCACTACTCATATGAGCATAAATAGTAAAGAAGTACCAGTCAATCAATTTCAGTCGATAGATGATGGGCCAATGGCACTTAGCATATTAATGGACCCAAGAGGAAAAGTAAACTTAACCACAGGTATTTTGCCAGCCAAAACAATTGATATTCCGCCAAAACTGTATAAGGAAGCAATGGATCGTATGGAAGTATTTTTTGTTTCTAGTCCACACCTGGTTGACTCCGAGGGACTGCACTTCAAAATGCCTGCTGAAAAAGACTTTGCCTGGTCATTTATTTATAAAAACAATCAAGGGGAATGGCTCGAAGATAAATTACAGCCTAAAAAAGCTTCAGAAAAACACTTCACAGGGGAGAAAAAAATCCGAGAAGGATGGCTAAAAATCAAACACAAGAACGACTAATTCACTTAGAATATAAAAAACTACCTAAATATGAATACTCCACTCTTAGACCTCAATCTCGAAAATTACATTGAAAATAAATTGGTTGACGACACAGAGGTTTCTCCCTCTTCATCTGCAGCTATTGTCCACGGCGCATCTTTTGAAGAAGATGAAACTTTTGGTTCCGTATTAAGCTTTGACGGGAAGAAAGATAGTTTACAAGTTCCAACTCCAACGGGGACTATAGCTATTTCTTTATGGGTGAATCTAGCTGAACCAAACTCTTTCGAACAATATCAAATACTTGTAGGAGAGGGTTCTTTTTGGTTTGGAAATTATTGGGCGAAGAAAGTAAAAAGCTTATTTGTCAATGGAGAAAAGGTTGTAGATGAGTCAAAATGGCATGCGATTCCAAAAAAAACATGGGCTCACCTTTACATAGAAGCAACAAGTACCTTAAGAGGAAACCTCATGCTGATGTGTCAATATGCTAAAACGACTAACATTCAACATAAAGTCCGTGGAAAACTCTCCCGCCTTCGTTTATATGATACTGTTTTAAGCCAAGATGAAATCCAGACTCAGATCGCTTCAGACCGTTCCTATATGAGCACCTATCGGGCATTGCACCCAATTGATTTCGATTTGTGGAACGACAAAGATGAAAAGAACTTGATTATTAAAGATGACGGAACTGGTGTGGACTTGACGGTTGAGATACGAAATACGTCTTCTACTGATATTGAGCTAAATGTACCCAAAGCAGTCAAAGGGGTGAATGATACTCCTGATGAAAACAATTATCATTTTGCCTTACATTTCAGACCGGGAATACTTAAGTATAAAAAAAAGAACACCAAAAGCACAGCTGGAAATCAACTGCTTCTTATTGTTGTTATGTCTAGTAGCGATCGATCAACAAACTCTTGGAGCACAGTAGCTGAATTGAGACCCGACAATAGTGTGAAAATATGGATCAATTCTAAACAAAACATTACCATAAATAAAGAGGACAGCTTTGAATTCATTTTGAGCAATCTAATTGCCAACCCCGGTTATGGAAGCCGTGGAACGCAGGTTGAACTGCAGTATAAAGGATTCGCATACGCTGGAAAAGCAAATGTATTGAGTGGCCTTCAAGTCACTTTTTTAGAAGTACTTTCTCATATTGGCCTTGAAAACATTCCGCTTCATGTAGGTTTTGTAGGATCAAATACCGTGCTTAACGATGGGCATACTTCAAATAGCCTTAGCCTCCGAATTACCAATACGCATCCGGTACATTCCATCAAATTTTCGCGAGACTCGGATCAAATTTCTCAATTTATTTTTCGAATAGTAGGAGAAAACGATACTCCTCAATCTGTATTAACGGATACGATTAATGGAATAAACCTAGGAATGAATATTATTAAACTTCTTAATAAAGAGGAACTTAAAGCGCTTAATACTAAATGTGACTTAGAATTTAAAATGGATAAATATTTACCTGATTATTACAATGATAGTAGTTATGGAATAACACCAGGTATGCTTGTGAATGATCAGATTGATAATGTTAATGGTATAAAAGAGATTGCCATTAGAAGTTTTGAGACTGAATTGGTAGCAGATAAAAAAATGGGCTTAGTAACAGAGTTTCACCAGGGTTATATAGAACTTCAGATGGTTCAGAATATTCAGTCGATTTCAATGTGGTTAAAATTAGATGATTTGCAAAGTCGCGCGATGGATGGCTTTTCTCCTGACCCTTTGTTGGCAATGTGCTTTAATATGCCTACTGGTAATGAAGGTGAGGAAATAGATATTACTAAAACTGCTTATTATTTTGGATATTCAGGAAAAGAACAGAATCATTATAAGATGTATATTGATGGAGTTCTGACTAGCAAATCACTAGAAAAAATACCTCAAAAAAATCAATGGGTTCACATTTATATAGAAGCCAAGAAAGCATTTAGCGGAAACTTATATTTAATGGGAGATATTAATCCAAAATATAAATTAAGTGGACGCCTTTCTGATGTTCGCTTATATAATGCTCCGCTTACTATTGAAGAAATCGGAAGTCTTAGTAGATTTGGCATTCCTTTACCATTATATTCTCCTAAAGCTTCTACTTCGGGCACCATTACTGCAAGCAGTAACGATCAATCAAAAAACGGACGATGGGCATTCCAATTAACAGAAGGCCTTAGGCCAGGAGATTATATTGATGTAAAAATTACAGGAATTGTAACAAACAAACCTACTGGCCTATCCAATTTTTACGTGGACTATGAGAACATTCCTGGCTATTATGAGGCGTATCCTTTCGTAGCTCTTATTGAAAAGAGTCCAATACTATCTAGGTTAGTAAATGTTGCCCCTAATAACAGTGAACCCATTTTTAAGAATCTAGTTGCAATAGGAACAAATGAACCCAAGAATAAACTAGATGTAGAAGGCGCAATGGCAATCGGCGCAGCTTATTCAGGAACAAATACAGCTCCTGAAAATGGTTTGCTAGTGGAAGGCAATGTTGGTATTGGCACGAGTAATCCTCAAGTAAAATTGGGTGTCGAAGGCAACTTAAACGCAATAGATGTGACTTTCTCTGGTGACTTAATAGCAGCAAAAGGCACTTTCAACGGAGATGTAAACATAGGTGGCGATGGAAATAAGGTGTTAAAATCAAGACATATCAATGGGAAAAAAGCCAACAGTGCTGATGATGGTGGTTTATATCTAAATTGGGATACTAAAACAGATGTACATGTTGGAGGAGCCACTTCTGCTGCTAATTTAATAGTTAATGGCAAGATTGGAGTTGGGAGTAATATCACTGATGCTAAATTAGAAATAGGAGGCAATGAACAATATACCTTACAAGCCGTTCTGGCAAGAGGGGGACGCGACCCTGCATTTCAATTTGTAGTGAAAAATGGATTTGAAGATGGACATTCCGGTTCAGAAATAAGCAGGATGGGTTCGTATCACAGGAAAGATGGTACTAATAATTGGTTAACAGGCTTCCGTTTCTTGCGCGGGGATAATAGTTCAACAGGTAGTATGGTCATAGATGCACAAGGAACAGAAGTGATTAGTATAAATGGTGCTTTTGGGAATGATGGTGCTGTAA
>JAESST010000393.1 GCA_016763995.1 Flavobacteriales bacterium
AACAAAATATACAATGTAGACAACGGAATTTTATTGTACAACGACCGATCTGTTCGTCGGATTAATGCAAACAAGATTAATTTGAATTCCTCGGTGGCCTCTACTGGTATTAAGCTGGACAATAGTATGTTTGCAGATAGCATTTATCGCCCAACTTTGTTAACTACTTCTAATGAAATTAACTATGCCAATACGGGTGTAGCATTTATTAATGCAAGAGCAGAAATGTATTACGATACGATTCAGGAGCTTAGTTGGATACCGAACAATTCTTTTAATTGTCCTCCCTACTGCATTGATGTTCCTGGAGCAGGGCTCAGGGTTTCGGCTGGTTCTGTTGTAAGAGCATACGAGTTGGGAATCAGTAACGGTTCTCCTACCAACAATACTTTGAAGGAAGGGGTCGTTGTGGATCACTCCCAGTTTACCCTTTTTTGCTCTACTATTGAAAACATGGGGAATGGCTTGCGCTTTGTGGGCGATTGTGTGAAACCTCGTTATACTGCTCTGGGGTTTACAGGTACCTTTAATGGAAATTTTAATACGCTTAGAAATAGTCGGTTTAAAAATAATCACAACACTTTGGTGGTCGACGATTACGGACAGATTGATACTTTATTTACCGGTTCCGCTTGGGATGTGAGTAGTGCCGGTTTTACTGGCACGCATGTATTAACAACCAACAATACTTTTGGTTCAGGTTCGAGAATAATGGCAGACACTACTCGTGCCTTTCTGCCCACTATTAGTAGCAACGATGCAAGCAGTAGCGCTATTTTTATTGGCGCTTATCTAGGTACTCCCTTAGTAAGCCAGTGGTTATATCCTTGCACCACCTTGCCGCATCTTAGAAAAAAGCCAAAACGACCAAGCACTGTCTCTAATTCCAACGGAAAGAAGCAGCTTTCTAAACAATGGCTGGATCATAAAAACAACAGAGGAAATAGCATTAACAATGTTAACTTACTGAAGTATGAAGCACAGCTGAATTACTTGGTTTACTTGCAAGACAGTATATTGAGTAAGGATAGTTTGCTTCGTTTGTATGGAGATAGCATGAAACAACAAGGCTTTGGTAGGCTCATGGCCTCTAAGGGTAAAGTTCAATTGCGGAATGTTGTGGTGAACGATCCATTTGATTTGGATGTGCAATTTGTTCGGAATATGCACGAACAATTGCTTGTTCAAGAAGAAGATACTTTGCCTGTAGCAGATGTTACCCGTTTACAAGGCTTAGCTTGGAGTTGTCCACAAGAAAAAGGTTTTGCAGTTCTAATGGCACGCAATGTTTTGGGGCAAATGGGGCATCATTCTTTTAGAAACGATTGCGAAAACTTGAACATCAGCCCCATCAGCCTTAATGGTAATGGGAATGGAAAAGGGAAAAAACGCTTGAAATCTATTAATTCAGAGGTCTTGCTTTATCCTAATCCAACACAAAATGAACTCCGCGTTGTGGTAGAGCTAAAGGCAGGTGAACAAGCGGAAATTAGCTTTTTCGACCTTTTGGGGAAAGAAGTGATGAAAACCCAATTAAGTACGGGGAACATTCGCAGTATTTCTACTGTTAGCTTAGAAAATGGGATGTACCTGTATCAAGTTTATGTAAATGGGGTATTGCTAAAAAGAGGGAAGCAGATGATTCAACGATAAAGAGAGAATTACGAATCTTTAATTACTAATCTGGGAATTACAAATCTTTAATTACGAATTACTAATCTGGGAATTACGAATTAGACATTAGTCTTTAGTCATTACTCATTGGACATTAGAAATTATTAATTAGGCGTTAGCAAGATAGCCGCATTCCTATCGTCGTTCGCTATGACCTTTATTAAATACTAATTGTTAATCTGGGAGTTTTTAATTATTAATTGGTCATTAGACTCTATTAATTAGACTCTAGTAATTATTAATTAATCCAATTTGGCTAACATATTTTTCAGTCCTGTAATCACGTCTACTTCTACAGAATCAATTTCTTTGAGAACAGAAAGCTCGTAGCTAATCCAATCTCCTAAGTGAATTAAATAGAGTGATTGTTGGATTTTTCCTTCTCCTTTTGCAAAAACATCGTTGATGTTAGAAGTATAATTTCCTGCTATTTCTTTCGTCTTTGTAATACGTGCTGTGTTTCTATAATATTCATCTTTAGACCTAAATACTATTACAGACAACTTCTTATTTTCTGTTCTCCAGCCCACCAACTCATTGTGATTCATCTCAGGAATAACACTATGCCAGCAAAGCATTTTGGAGTTCTCATTGATTTGTTGGCGAAAACGAATTGCAACTCCTTCCATTGGAGCTTCAGTATATATTATTGGCAAAGTGCCATAAATTTTCCCAGCTAATTCTTTTGCTTCAGACTGAATAGCATTCTCTTCAGCATCCATTAATTGGATAGAACCTTCTATTTCAAGAAGAAATGAATCGCTGATTAATCCATATTGGTGAAAAACAAAAAACAACTGCGGAAAAGAAATTCCAAAAGCTGCTCTAGGAGGAAACCCTCCTTTTATTTGAATCATATTATGACCCTTATCTGTAGCAATTTCTGCAAACTTTCCTCCAGAGGTAATAATTACAATTTCTGCTCCTTTATCGTAAGCTTGATCGTACATTTCTAAGGTCTCTTCAGTATTTCCTGAATAAGAACAGCAAATCACCAAGGTATCTTGATTTACAAAAGAAGGGATACGATAATCTTTACAAACTGTAATTGGCAATTGGCATTCCTCACTAATCAGTTGACTAATAATGGTTCCTCCTATTCCTGAGCCTCCTAAACCGCAAATCAAAACATTCATCAAAGAATTGTCAGTATTTGTGAAATTAGTTTTTTTTCCTACTTCAATTGCCTCTCTCAAATGAGAAGTAAAATCTGCTATCAACCCGTTCATCATAAGTCCTAATTTTTGGAAATGCAAATTAACCAAAAAAAGCCCAATCTAGTGTGAAGTCGTTGTTATAGAACCCTTATTTTAAGCGGCTAAATATTATCTTTGTGGCCTAATTTTTTCACATGAGTAAAGTACCAACAGAACAAGAACAGGTAAGAAGAACCACTCTTGAACGTCTTAAAGAGTTGGGCATAAACCCATACCCTGCAGAATTATTCGATGTAAACACTACTTCCAAAGCTATTAAGGAAGGTTTTAACGAAACTGAAAACAACTTTCAGAACGTTATAATTGCTGGTAGATTCATGAGTAAACGGATCATGGGAAAGGCTTCTTTTGCTGAAATTCAAGATGCTCATGGAAAGATCCAGATTTACATTAGTAGAGACGACATCTGTAAAGGTGAGGACAAAAAAATGTATAACGATGTATTTAAAAAATACCTCGACATTGGAGACATCATTGGTATAAAGGGGAGAGTTTTTAAGACTCAGGTTGGCGAAATTTCTATTTATGCTAGCGAGTTAATTCTGCTCACAAAGTCTTTACGACCTCTTCCTGTTGTAAAAACAGATAGTGACGGAAAGATACACGATGCTTTTACAGACCCTGAACAACGATACCGTCAACGTTATATTGATCTTATTGTAAACCCGCATGTAAAAGAGGCATTTTTAAAGCGTACGAAATTGACCAACTCTATGCGTCAGTTTTTAAATGATAAAGGATATTTAGAGGTAGAGACCCCTATATTACAACCTATTTATGGTGGTGCAGCAGCTCGTCCATTTAAAACACATCACAATACCTTAGATATGACACTATATCTAAGAATTGCGAATGAGCTTTACTTAAAAAAGCTAATTGTTGGAGGATTTGACGGCGTTTACGAGTTTGCGAAAGATTTTAGAAACGAGGGAATGAGTCGTTTTCACAATCCTGAATTCACTCAGATGGAGCTATATGTAGCCTACAAAGACTACTATTGGATGATGGATTTAGTGGAAGAAATGGTAGAGAAAATCGCTCTAGATATTCACGGCAAAACGGAAGTGCAAGTTGGAGAGAATGTCATCAACTTTCAGCGTCCTTGGAAAAGGTATACCATGTATGAAGCCATTGAGCATTTTACTGGAGTTGATATTTCTGAAATGAACGAGGCTGAAATGCGAGTTGTAGCTGAAAAGCTTCAGGTTCCAATTGACGATACGATGGGTAGAGGAAAGCTCATTGATGAAATATTTGGAGAGAAATGCGAACCACTTTTAATTCAACCGACCTTTATTACAGATTATCCTGTTGAAATGTCGCCTTTAGCTAAAAAACACCGTTCGAAAGAGGGTTTAGTAGAGCGTTTTGAGGCTGTTTGTAATGGAAAAGAAATCTGTAATGCATATACGGAGCTTAACGATCCAATTGACCAAAGAGAACGATTTGAAGAACAGTTAGAATTAGGGAAAAGGGGAGATGATGAAGCCATGATATTGGATGAAGACTTCCTTAGAGCTATCGAAATTGGAATGCCCCCAACCTCTGGTTTAGGAATTGGAATTGATCGATTAGCTATGATTATGACCAACTCAAATTCTATCCAAGATGTCTTGTTTTTCCCACAAATGAGACCGGAGAAAAAAGCAATTGAATTAAGCGACTCTGAAAAAACGATTTTAGAAGCACTAAAAAAAGAAAACCCAATTGCTATTAGTAGCTTAAAAGAAAAAGCAGGCTTAAGCGGAAAGCAATGGGACAAAGGAATGAAAGGCCTTGCTAAATTAGGCTTAACCAAAATAGAAGTAAACGGAGACGAAAAATTAGTAGTTTTAAAATAACAACCAAAAAAACAGCGATGGCAACTGAAGATAATACTGTAAAGGATTTAAAAAACGTTGATTACGGATTAGAAAAAATATTTGAAGGAGCGCAAGATTTCCTTCCACTACTTGGGACTGATTATGTGGAGTTTTATGTTGGGAACGCGAAACAAGCAGCCCATTTTTATAAAACTGCTTTTGGCTATGAATCATACGCCTATAAAGGCTTAGAAACAGGAAGTAAAGACACTGTTTCTTATGTATTGAAACAAGACAAGATTCGCTTAGTATTAACGAGTCCATTAAATTCTAAAAGCCCTATTAACGATCACATTGTAAAGCATGGTGATGGGGTTAAGGTAGTAGCGCTTTGGGTAGATGATGCTCGTAAATCATATGAGGAAACAATCAAGCGTGGAGCAAAGTCATACTTAGAACCAACTGTAGAGAAAGATGAGCATGGTGAAGTTGTAAGAGCAGGCATTTATACCTATGGTGAAACAGTGCACATGTTTGTAGAGCGTAAGAACTACAAAGGAGCATTTATGCCAGGATATATGGAATGGAAGTCGGACTACAATCCTAAGCCAACTGGTTTAAAATACATTGACCATATGGTGGGAAATGTAGGCTGGAACGAAATGAATATTTGGGTAAAATATTATGAAGATGTAATGGGCTTTGTAAACTTCTTATCGTTTGATGATAAACAGATACATACTGAATATTCTGCTTTAATGAGCAAGGTTATGAGTAATGGAAATGGTCGAATTAAATTTCCAATTAACGAGCCTGCAAAGGGAAAGAAGAAGTCTCAAATTGAAGAATATTTGGATTTTTATGAAGGACCTGGAGTGCAACACATCGCCATTGCAACAGACGATATAATTTCAACAGTGAGTGACTTAAGAAGTCGTGGTGTTGAATTCCTATCTACTCCTCCTGATGATTATTACAGAGCAGTTCCTGGTAGATTAGAAGAGCATAGTCATGAATTAAAAGAAGACATTGAAGCTTTGAAAGGCCTTGGTATTATGATTGACGCCGATGAAGAAGGTTATTTACTACAAATATTCACTAAGCCGGTTGAAGATAGACCAACGTTGTTCTTTGAAATTATTCAACGAATGGGTGCAAGAGGTTTTGGAGCGGGAAACTTCAAAGCATTATTTGAATCGATTGAAAGGGAACAAGCGAAGAGAGGAACTTTATAATCGAGCTCAGGTTTATAAGGCCTAATTTAACAAGCACATGGAAGCGGAAAGGAATAATTCTTTCCGCTTTTTTTATTTTTTCTCTTCACATAACTCTACCAATACCCCTCCTGTAGATTTCGGGTGTAAGAAAGCAATTCTCTTGTTGTCTGCCCCGGCTTTTGGCACCTCATGTATCAATTGAAAGCCTTCCTTCTTTAAACGTGCTAATTCTAGCTCTATATCGCTTACATCATATGCAACATGATGTATTCCCTCTCCTCTTTTCTCTATAAACTTAGCGATAGGACTTTCAGGGTTTGTCGCTTCTAAAAGTTCAATCTTACTCTCGCCTATTTGAAAAAACATTGTGGAGACTCCTTCACTTTCTACTACTTCTGTTTTATAGGAAGGTTTTCCCAATAATGTTTCATACATTTTTGCAGATTCTTCAATGTTTTTAACCGCAATTCCTAGGTGTTCTATTTTATTCAACATAATTTATCGCATAAAAAATCCCGAAGTCATCGGGATTTAATAACTAGTAATGAAATTTCTTTATCTACTTGAACTGCACTGTTTGAGTAGCGTTGTCAAAACTTACGTAATAAGTCCCTTTTTCTAAGGTATTAATATCAGCAGTTTGACCATATCCTCTTTTGACGATAGTACCAAAACGATCGTAAATTTCGTACATCGTTTCTCCTCCCTTAAAGTCAATGGTTCCTTTAAATTTGCTACCGTCTAAGGTAATTACAGGTGAAGAAGAGCTGTATTTCCCGGCCTTCGTATATCTTTTTTTACCCGTATAATCTATTTGCTTCGATCTGAATTTATTCTCTCCACTGTGTGGTGTAACTTTAAATTCATAATGATGAATTCCAGGTGTGCCTATCCCACTAACTTCTCCAACTTTTACCCATTTATTCCAACGAAATTGCTCAACAATATAATCTAGTTTCCCATTTTCATTATCTACTGTCCAACCAAAAACTCCATCTTTACTCACAGCTGCTTTTGAGCAATTAAATGTGCTTTTTGGTTTTAACACTTCAGGGTTTAAAACCTCAGGAGTGCAATCGTCTTTGTGCTTAATGTTAATAACAACCTTGTCTCCTATTTTTAACCCGTGACTTCCAAAGTCTATTTCAAAAGCTGATTGATTCACTTCGTCTGGAGAAAGTCTGCCATTGATCGTTACCTCAAAAACACAAAATCCAACTCCTGCTCCTCCAAAAGGATTTTTCACGAAAATATTTTTCCCCATGAAATTACCTTCCAAAACAATCATTCCTGCATTAGCAACAGTGCTAATTCCAATAAAAGCGGCAAGGGTAAGAAGTTTAATTAGTTTCATTTTATCTGTTTTATCGAGTCTGTGTGATAATTAATCGGCTAAATTAGCTTGTTAAGCTAAATAATCAAAGCAAATATCATACAAAATAGCTTACTAAATTAATAATTTTTGATCTATACTATAAATATCATGCCGATTTAGTTTTGAGTAGCATTTAGCTTCTGTTTCAATTCGTCAATTCTTTTCTCTTTCTCGGGCTGTCGTCTAACTTGAGAAGATTTTGTAAAATAGGTGTGTGAGCCAAGAAACCCAATGTTCATTTCTACCCAACGAATTGGATCATCTTCTAATTTTCCAAATTCTATTAACTCTTGTCTCAATGTTTCTGCTATCGTGTAAAAGTCTGCTCTTCCTAGATAATCTAAATCGGAATCACACATGATTTGCTCTAAATGGTTATTGGGAGATTGAGGCATTTTTGTAGCCCCAATTAATTCAATGACCTGTTTAATTTGTTCATCGGTATACCCGAAGTTAGGAAGCATCTCTTTTGCTAGGTTTGCTCCAATTGGCTCATTACTCTCGTAAGAATCAATGAAGCCAGCATCGTGATATAATGCTGCTGTTTTTAATAAATACAAATCCTCTCCTTTCACTCCTTCCCAAATGGCCAGTCGTTCAACTGCTTTACAAACATCCATTGTATGGTGAATTCCGTGGTAATGTAATCCTGAGGGCAAATCCCCTGCTAATCTTTTAACAATATATTTCTCTGCATTTTTATAGTTGATACTACTGTATAACTTCAGGTTAACATAATGCCAAAAAGCATCATTTGGTGTAATCCCATCTTCTTTTTCAGATAGTTCAGGTTTAATACTATGTACAAAATACATGTCTATCTCCCCTTTGTGTTTGGCTTTTACTTTCCCCCGATACTCAGTCACGAAAAATTCTGCTACGGCTTCATAAGTAGTCTCTGAAATATTCACCTTCCCAACCTCTCCGCTCGATTCCATATGAGCAGCTACATTTACAGTGTCTCCCCATATATCGTAAGCAAATCGTTTAATTCCCACAACTCCAGCAATAAGATCTCCTGAATGCAAGCCAATTCTTAACTCCCAGGCTTTTTCTCCTAGGTCTTCTTTTGCTTTCGTAAGCTCCAACATTGCTCGCTGAATTTCTAAAGCGGCTAAGGTTGTATCAATTGCATTACTCTTGTTTCGAATAGGAACTCCACCTGCTGCCATATAGGCATCTCCTATTGTCTTAATTTTTTCTACATTGTATTTTTCTACTATTTCATCAAACTTGATAAAATAGCTGTCTAATTCTGCCACTAAATCTTCTGGGCTGTACCTCTCTGCCAAAGTGGTAAATGACTTAAAATCCGTAAACATAACGGTAGAAGAACGATACTTTCTAGCCTTTGCTTTTCCTTTGTTCTTTAGCTCGTCAGCCATTTCTCTTGGCAGAATATTTAGTAAAAGTTTTTCTGTTTTTACTTTTTCTTGCTCAAGCATTCTCTTCTGTTTCTCTACTTGCTCATTTTGCTTGATGAGTTCAATAGTTCGCTGTTTTACTTGAGACTCCAACAAATCTTTTTGTTTCTGAATTTTGTTGATTCTATTTCTATAAATCAGATATAATACTAATGCAATAACAACTAATAAGATGACGCTATCCCAAACACTAAAAAATAAAAAGCCTATTACTGCTACCATATTTCAAATTTATTCGAGCTTTTTCAGTTTAACTACTGTCCGTCTATTGAGTGCGTGATCATCATTACTACATTTCGTTGTTTCGCAATCTACTACGGGGCTTAATTCCCCATAGTAGTTCCCTCCAATATTTTCTGGTTCAATTCCTTGACTAATCAAATAGCTAATTACATTGTCTGTTCGTTGTTTAGATAGTTTTCGATTGTATAATTCAGTCCCTCTCGTATCTGTATAGGAGTGTACTTCTATAAAGAAATTTTGCCCTCTGAGTAAGTCCGCGAAACTTTTCAATCTTTGTTTTGATACGGTATTTAGCAATATAGTATCAAAACGATAATAAACAGTAAAAGCATCTAATTCAATTTTTTGTTCATCAAAATATAATATTTGATGATGATCTTTTTGATCTTCTATTAATAAAACATGATCATCGAAACCAAGTTTATGGTATTTGAAATGTCCTTTATCATTTTTAATTGTTTTATTCAAAACATTGTCCTTATCATCTAACGTTAGCAACTGAAAATCTTCTTCACTATGCTCTATTCGGAAGTAATAATTTTCGTCAGCATCCAATTTTTTAAAGGTGAAATTTCCTGTTTCATCTGTAAAGGAAGTTCCAACTAATTTGCCAGCTTCATTATAAATATAAACCTCCATTCCTTTAGCAAAATCGCCTGGCAACTTTTGAAATACTTGCCCTTTTACTACATGAGTCAGTTCATCTTCTAATAAAGTGGCATCTACTGCCTCCAATGGGTTAAAATTAGCTACTTGATAGGTCAGCTTTTTATAGACAAAATTTCCTTGTTCATTGATGATTGCTTGCTCAATAATTTGATTCTCTGCGTTTAACAATGCAAGGTTTAACTCTTGATCATTCGACAATTTAAACGAGTAATTTCGATCAGAAGCAAGCTTCTCAAAGTTAAATTGACCTGTTTTGTCTGTATAAACCGAATCTACGATATTGCCTCCTTCATCTAACAAATAGACTTTCATATGATCATTAAAATCTCCTGGTAATTTTTTAAAGATTTGCCCTTTTAGTTCGATTAGTCTTGGCACTAAAGATTCTTCAAGCATTTGTATGCTCTCATATTCATCTAATGGAAGAGCATTAAAAGCAAATTTGCCTTCTTTCAACTGACGAATTAAATACAAAGTTTCTCCTTCACTATTTGCTACATAAAGCTTGGTGTTCAGTCTTGTACTATCTGTTATATCTGGTACTTTAAAATAATATTCATTGTCAATTGCCAACTTATTAAATTGAAACTCCCCATTTCCATTTGAGAATACTGTTGCAACCAAGTTATTGTCTTTATCGTAGATCTTCACTCTGGTAAAAGGCAGAGCCTTACCAAATGCTTCTAGCTTGGCAATAATTCCGGTATAACCATTGTTCAAGTTGCTTTTTTCTTCATCAGATAATACAAATTTCCCATCTTCTGCATTTGATAACTTATAGAATCTGCCTTCTTCATTGATAAATGCGATGTTTAAATTAGGGTCATCTTCTGCTATTTTAACGAA
>JAESST010000394.1 GCA_016763995.1 Flavobacteriales bacterium
AGTTTTAGTTGAATAGAATAGTTGAAAAAGGCTGGAAGATATTTATCTTCCAGCCTTTTGTTATTTTACCCAACTATAGCCCCAGCTTGTTCGTCTTTAGTTTATGAAAAGAATACTATCTCTTGTTATTTTCTGTCTTGCAATTAATCTAAGTGATATTACGGCCCAATGCATTGCAAATTATGGAACTAGTTCCAATAATTTAACGGTTCAGTTCCTCGATTCATCTATAACAGCACCCGCCATTCTTCCTACTTATTTTTGGGATTTTGGAGACGGCAATGTTTCTACACTTCAAAACCCAAGCCACACCAATTCTTCTGCTGGAACATACTTTACCTGCCTAACCATTGAAGATGCTTCAAGAAGTTGCTTAGACTCTATATGTTATAGTATAAGCATTTCTAATGGGCAAACAACGCCGTGTATGGCAAGTTTCACATATGTAGTAAACCCCAATAACGTTCCAGGTTCAGTTAACAGTGTTAATTTCAGAGGAGCTGTTACTTCAGGTGTTGCTCCTTTCACTTACGCATGGGATTTTGGAATTCCAGGAAGTCCTTCTCCTAACTCATTTATCACTTTCAATCCATACAATTCTGCTGGAACATATGGCGTAACATTCACTGTAACAGACGCCAACGGATTCTCTTGTAGTTACTTCGATTCCGTCTATGTAAATACTTGTAATGCCAACTTTAGTAGTCAAATGGGAGGAAATGGATTTGTAAGATTTTCAAATCTCTCAGTACCAACAGGAGCTTACATCAACTCTAACTGGGATTTTGGAGATGGGAATTTTTCTACACTTGAAAACCCTAGCCACACCTACTCTTCTTCAGGAATCTACCTTGCTTGTTTAACTGTTCAAAGTACAAGCGGAAGTTGTTCTGACTCCGCATGCTATAACATTACTGTTAGTACGCAAGCTCAAGCATGTATTGCCCTTTTCACTTCTCAGATTACCCCAAATGGGTCTACATCAACTGTCTTCTTTACGAATCAATCTACAGGATTTACAAATAATACTTTTTTTACTTTCGATTTTGGTGATGGAACAAGTACTACTTTTTCGGCAACAAGTTCAAATTTGAACAGACAAAGAAGCTATGCCCCCGGAACTTATGTTGTGACATTATCTATGGTAGATACAATCAATGCTACAAATTGCAGTTTTACAGATACTGTCATTGTCGTGAATAACATCCCTCCTCCTTGTATCGCAAGTTTTTCTTACTTGATTAATCCCAATTATACAGTTAACTTCTTTGGAAGCGCTACTGGCGGTTCTGCTCCTTATACCTACTCTTGGAACTTTGGCATTGGGAATGGTTCAACGGTTATGAATCCAAATTTTTCATATTCTACTCCAGGTTCTTATGTTACGAGCCTTACTGTTACTGATGTGAACGGATTTACTTGTAGCTTTTCTGATACCATTCATATTAACAATACCTGTCTTGCAGCTTTCAGCTATGCATTCACCGGAAATGGAGTTGTCAATTTCACTAACCTCTCAAGCCCAAGCGGAGCCAGAATTAACTTTAGTTGGAATTTTGGAGATGGAACTTCTAGCAATAGCGTCAACCCAACTCACTCATATACTAACCTAGGTGACTTCCCTGTGCAGCTTTCAATGTTTGATTCTAGTAACAACTGTTCTTCGCAATTCATGGATACTATCTCTATCACTTCCACAAGTAATTGTCAAGCCGCCTTTTCTTATACAACAAATAATGATACTTTATTTACTCAAAATCTAGCGAGTAATTACACCTCTCTATCTTACAACTTCGGAGATAGTACTACATCTACTGTTGGAGTTGGAAATCCGAGTCATGTGTATACTCTGAGTGGAACATACATAGTCTGCCAAACAGTTGTTGATACAATGAAAAATTGTTCAGACACCTTCTGTGACACAATAGTTATCAATATCGTACCACCTTGTCAGGCAGGGTTTACATTTTCGGTAAATGACAATGTGGTTAGTATCTTAAACGGAGCCTCTAATTATACATCTCTCTTTTATGAATTTGGAGATGGTTCTGTCCTTGGTACTCCTAACCCTATGTACACATACGCTCAAAGCGGCACTTACACCATTTGCCAAACAATCCTCAACACAAATACTGGCTGTAGAGATACTTTTTGTGATTCAGTAATCATTGTTGTTCCTCCACCATGTCAAGCGGGTTTCTCTTATTCAATTAATAATGATAGCGTCGGCTTTCAAAATAGCGCACTTCAATACGATTCTATTTCCTACAGTTTTGGCGATGGATTTTTCTCTAATTCTCCTAATCCGATTCATGTTTATAATCAAAGTGGGACTTATATTGTTTGTCAGACAATAATTAATGTAACAGGATGCTTTGATACTATTTGTGATACTATAAATATCCCTCCACCTTGTCAAGCAGGATTCACTTTTACGGATTCATTAAACATTGTAGATTTTCAAAATACGGCTCAGAATTACACAACAATAAGTTATGATTTCGGAGATGGATCAAGCTCTTCACAATCCGATCCCACGCATACTTATGCTAATTCAGGAAGTTATGTAGTTTGTCAAACTGTTAGCCTTAACAACAATTGCACCTCCACTTATTGTGATACGGTATTAATAAGAATTCCTCCTCCTTGTCAAGCAGGATTCACTTATGCTGTATTAGGAGATACTATTCATTTCACATCAAGTGCCAGCTCCTTTAATAGAGTCGTTTATTATTTCGGAGATGGGAATTCTTCGTCAGCGATAAACCCCATTTACGATTATCAAACAAGTGGGAGCTATGAGGTAACTCAAGTTGTATATAATGACACCATTAATTGTGCTGACAGTATAACTCAAACCATAACACTTACCGTTTCTTTTTCTTGTGTTGCCAAGTATGAAATTGCCATTGATACAAATAGAAGAGGCACTTTATTTCTAATCAATACTTCTTCAGACGATGGAACACATAACTATTTTTGGGATTTTGGAGATGGAAGCAATTCAAATATCCGACTTCCAAAACACCAGTTTAGCGAAAACATAGCCTATAAAATTTGTTTGACAGTGAGTGATTCAATTCAAGCATGTACCTCTACCTATTGCGATTCAGTTGGACTCGATAGTAATGGAGGCATTTTAAAAACAAATGGATTTAAGCTAAATATAATAGATGGTTCCTTTATTGGATTAGAAGAAGAAAGCATTTTTAATGACATTTCGATTTTCCCCAACCCTTTTTCAGATCGATTGACCATTGAATTAAAAGAGAATCAACAAATAAATTATCAAATCATTCAAATAAATGGAAAAGTAATACAAGAAGGTACTTTCAATAACAAGAAATATAGCCTTCATCTAAAACAAATTCAAACTGGAATATATCTTCTTCGACTATTCAATGAAGATAGTTCCTTGATTAAAAAAATTATTAAGCAATAAGTAGATAGTCTGGTTTCTGAACAACCATGCAGATAGATAAAAAACTTATAGACAGCTGTATAAAGCAAGAGAGAGCAGGCCAAAACCAGCTTTATAAGGAGGTGTTTTCCTACCTAATGAATATCTGTATGCGTTATAAAAATGACTATGACACCGCTGGCGCGAGTCTAAATGCCATTTTTCTTAAGATTTTAGACAATCTAGAAAAGTTCAGAAAAGATGATTCCTTCATTGCATGGATGAAACGAATCGCTGTGAATCATTTAATTGATGGATACAGAAAAGATAAAAGAACGAATAAAAATACTAGCTATTTAGAAGATAGAAAGGTGGAAACTTCAGCATCTTTTCATGAAAAGGAGGCTGAAATGGATTCAGAATATCTCCTACAAATGATCAAAGAATTGCCTGAAACCACCGCTAAGGTTTTCAACCTATATGCCATCGATGGTTTTAAACACAGAGAAATAGCAGAAATATTAAAAATGAACGAAAATACCTCAAAGTGGCATTTAAGGGAAGCTCGAATAAAATTGAAAGCAAAAATTAACGTTTTTAACGAAACAACAATATAATGAAAGATAATAATAACCTAGATGAGCTATTCCGAAAAGGAACAGAACATCACTATCCATTTGATGAGAGTCTTTGGGCTACTGTTGAAGGTCAGTTGCCCCCTCAACAAACGAAGCCCCTATTATGGATATTCAATTTAAATTCGGTAGCATTAGTATTTATGTTATTTGTATGTGCTATTATTCCAACGGATAACACCCGAGCAGATAAGCGTTCTACTTTGGTAGCATCCAATAATTCTGAGACAATAAAACCTTCAATCTCTGATAAAAAGAATTTAATCACATCTCCTAGCACACCTATTAGCAGCCAAGAATCTGAACCAGCAATCGAAAAAATTACACCCAAAAATAATGTAGTAGACAAATCAAAGAAAAAGACTTTAAGCTCCTCAAAAACTACTCTGAAAGAATCTGATACAAATAATTCTAACATTAAATCAGAACAATCTACTCATAGTTCTTTAGATAAAGTGAGTATAAATTCTTCGTTTACTGCAATTGGAATTAAACCAAAAAAGGAAAAGCAACTATTTAACCCTTCCCTAACTCTCAATCAAAATTTAAGAGACAAAAGTGACATCTCGTTTTATGGACACGGTAAAAAAAGGAAGAGATTAGGCCAAGAATTGGACTTCATTCATCCATTAGGATTTGAATCTTTACACTCTGCTTCATTACTAGGCACTCCTTTAGCAGGAGAGAATAAAAGAGCTATGATCTCTTCTAAATCGTATTATCTTGAATTAGAGATAAGTCAAGATATCAGTATTGAAAAGACACTTATGAGCTCAAATCAGGACCTGCAAAAGTTAAAACAAGACAATGAAAAAAGCCTAAGTCAAACATTAATAGGGCTAAATCTTATAAGACAAAAAAAATCATTCATCTATGGTATCGGTTTGCACCATTCAAAATATACTGAACGTGTCAGCTACATAGTTGATAAAGAATCATTAGGCTTTGACATTAGTTATGATACAACTTATCAATTAATCTCAGGAAACTTTAACAGTAATGGAACTCCTGTTTTCTTAATTAATCAAGAAATAAATGAGCTAAGAAATCCAACTACTATTATTATTGACGATAAAATCTTTTCAATCAACACTTTTAAAAGAATCGGAATTCCTGTATTCATTGGTGTTCAACAAGATTATAAGAATTGGATAGCCGAATTAAGAACTTCTTTATCATTCAACTATTTATACCAAAGCCAAGGAATTTATCTAGCTGATGATCTTGATCAAATAGAAAGTATTAGCTCGGGAGCTCAATTAGAAAGCATGGTTATTGGCAACAAAAACGACTTAAGCCTTGGCTACTCTTTTCATGAACAGTTTGCCATAGGAGCAAGATATAGCCTCTACAATGACTTGAGCTCATTCACAAGTGGGTATGAAAGTAGAATAAGAACCCAATCAGTTGGCGTGTGGATCCTCTGGAAGCCAGAGTGATTCATTATTAATTTTCCTGAGAGTAGTTTGTGCTTAAGCTCACTTAGGAAGTTAATAGAGTAAAAAGGGGAAGTCGAATGATTTCCCCTTTTTTATTTCGCTTCTCGTTTCAATCAATACTTTTAAAAGAATAAGGACTCTCGTATTTGTTAGAGTACAACAAGATGATAAGAATTGCATAGCCGAATTGAGAACTTCTACTTTTAAACTGTACTATCCTGAGCTCGGTTCTTCTTAAGAATTCAGAACGCGAATAAATAATGAGATTTGATTAAAATTAACGATAAGATAGATAGCTACTCTAAGAAAAAGATTGCTGTTTGGCTACGGAACGATAAAAGATCTAACAGAAACAACACCTACTGCGTTGAATATTTAGGAGATATCCTTTACAATGACTTGAGCTCTTTCACAAATGGGTATGAAAGTAGAATAAGAAACCAATCAGTTGAAGTGTGGATTCTCCGGAAGCCAAAGTGATTCATTAATAAGCTGAGAATGCTTTGTGCTTAAACTCACTTGGGATGATGATAAAACAAAAAAGGGCAAATCGAATGATTTGCCCTTTTTTGCTTCGTTTAATGAATGTTTAATTCAACTTGAATTTCACAGGAACAGTATACTGAACTCTTACAGGCTTCCCTCTTTGTTTTCCAGGAGTCATTCTAGGTAAAGAGTTTACTGCTCTTACAGCCTCTCTATCCAAGGCTTTACCTCCAGATACACCTCTCACAACAGTAACATCTTTTACTTTCCCTTTCTCATCTACTAAGAATCGTACATAAACAGTACCTTGAATACCTGCATCTCTTGCAATAGCAGGGAATTTTGTATTTCCTCCTATATGTGCAAATATTTCATCTTGTGTACATTGACTAATTTGCTCTTTTGTCCCTTTTCCTTCACAGCCAGGGAAGATTGGCATATCCTCTACAATCGTAAAAATTTCAGGCTCTGAAAATACTTCTTCAGGTTGCTCAAAAATTTCTGTTTCCATATCTGCTTCAGAATCTTCGATCTCTACTTCATCCTCAATCTCTTTGTCGTCTTCAACAATCTCCAAA
>JAESST010000395.1 GCA_016763995.1 Flavobacteriales bacterium
ACAAATTTCCCTCTTTCTAGATAAAAGAATTTATTTTGAAATTGCTCCGTTACTTCAGAACTCTCATTTGCTTGAACTTCTTGCCACACCTTATCTAGCTCAATATAAAATCGTTCTATCTCATTCTTTTGAATTCTATCTCCTTTAAAAAAATAGGTTTTCTGTTGTTTTTTAACAACTTCTCTTTCTTGGCTAATTTCCGCATCCGACTTATAGATTGGAAAATCAAAGGGAGCAATTAAGTCATCATGCTGCCAAGGTTTTCCTTTTTGAAATTCATATTTAAATTTCCCTTCTTGTGGAAAGATGAAGACAATAAGTCCTACAGAGAGGCAAAAGAACAAGGCCTTCAGAATAATAGAATGCTGATCGCGGAAAAAATTGATGATTTGCTTCATTCAACTGTATTATTAAGCTGCTAAGGTAGCATTAATCTATTTTTTAGTTTTAGATCAACAAATAGGTTTTTAACAAAATATCTTTGCTTAGAACAAGTTTTTCTTAGACTTTCTCAACATTGGAATTAACTATCTACGTTCTGAATTCTTAAGAAGAATCGAGCTCAGGTTATCAAGCTTATAAACTCAAGTTACAATTTAGACCCGATTTTTACCCGAATATCTCGAAGCTAATTTTACAGCTTGGACTCTATTCTTTACTTCTAGCTTAGAATATATATTCTTTAAGTGAGTTCCAACTGTATTAACAGATACAAATAATATCTCTCCAATCTCAATGTTGCTTTTCCCTTTTGCTAATTGAGTCAAAACATCAAGTTCTCTTTTCGTTAATGGTGTCTCTAAATAGGTATTTAATGATTCAAGATTAACTGCTTGATTCATTAAATTTTTAGATTCGCTTAAAAGAGAATTTACCTGAATTTGCAACAAATCCATCTCTTTCTGGTTTAATTCCATCTTAAATTTAGTAGCTATTTCTTCCTTTTCCCTGCGCTGCTTAAGACTCTTAGCACCCAGATATATAATAGTCAATACTGATAGAAATACGAGTAAAAGAGCTAGAATTACGGTCTGATCAGCTCTTTTTTCCTGCTCGAGCCCATTAATTTTCTCTTCCTGTAATATTGCTTTTTGATTTGACTGTTCAAGAGCATGTATTTTATCTTTTTCAACAATTATTTTTTCTATCTTACTCTCCAACAAGCTATCCTTTAAATCATTAGATACTTTTAAAAATTCATAGGCCGCTTTATAATCGCCTGTTATAAATAACATCTCTGCCAATTGAGATCCCGTATTTTTCATGTTGACTTTATGCTTAATTTCTTTATATATTTCAAACCCTTCTTTGAAATATATAATTGCAAGATCATACTTTTCTTGACTTCGATAAATAGCCCCTTTCTGGCAAAGTCTAAGTGCATAAAAAGTAGCATAACCACCTTTAGTAATATCTTTTAATGATTCATTGATATAAAATAATGCCTTATCGTAATCTCCAATGCAGTTATATTGTTCGGCAATGTTCGAATTACACATAGATACTAACCAGGGCCCCATCTCTCTCTTAATTACCAAATCCAAGGACTTTTTATGGTATTCTAAGCTCTTAGCACAATTCTTCTGTTTGCTATATAAAAAGGCTTTTCTATGATAAATTTTAGCTTGAATCTCGTCATTCTTTAAGCCTTCATTTATAAACTGTGCACTATCGAAATATTGAAGAGCAATATCTAATTTCTGTTGATTAAAATACAATCCCCCCATCTGCATCAATCCTTTAGCCTCATTTACTTTATCATTCGATGTTCTATCTAGCTTAAGGCTTTGCTCAATATAATGAAACGCCTCTTCTATATCTCCTCTCTTCTCGCTTCTTATGGCAATAAGCTTAAGGCACTTAGATTTTCAAACGATTGAATTTTCATTCGCAAAAAGATCAAAGGCTTTTTCAATTAATGTTCTAGATGTATCTGTCTGTCCTTTAATAACAGAATAAGAAGCAAACGTCATTAAGTTAATTGCCTTAGTAAAAGCATTATTGGTGCTTTCTTGATTTAAAGTGGCTTTTTCTACAACTAATGTAACTGAATCCTTCATTCCTCCTTGATGGCATACCGATAACAATCCATTCAGAATAGCTGCTTCTTCTTTAGTTCCCTTAACTCCTAACAAATGCTGTAAGCCAGTGTTGTAGTATTTAAGAGATTCCTTATTTGATTGATCTGAATACCAAGTAGCCAAAGCTAGATTGCACCTTGCTTGAAGCAACTTAGATTGCAAAGTATCTTTATATGCACCCTTCCGAATTTTAGAAATTGATTCGTCGAATAGAACTAAGACACTATCCTCTTTATCAGAAGAAAGCTTAGCAAAAAGTATTGAATAAGCATTAAGCTCCCTTTCTAATTCTGAAGCATTACTTTGAATTTCTTCTATACTAGGAGTTTTAGACTGAATCAAATTGAAACACAGAACTTGAAATACAAACAGAGTTAGAATAAATTTTAACGATTGTTGGGTAGGAAGCAGCTTGGCATATTCAAAAGCCATGCTCTCGTTAATTTTTCTACTTTGATTTAGACAAAGCTTTGCGAATTTTATACTGCGTTTAGAGATTTTCATGCTTAGTTAAAGTGGTGTTTCTACTGTATATACTATTTATTTAATTTTCGCCAACTTAAAGAATAAAACTGGATTCCAGTCCCCAAAAAAAAGGAATGATTTACTAAGTCTTTCACTATGATAAAATAGCTGATATCCCTGTTAGGCCTCTAGCTCTTGTCTCCAAACAATCCCCAATCTTGCTCAATTTATTCGTTAAAAAGCTATAACTCTATTCAATTCCCCCTCACCCAAATAGGTGATATTTACTCAAACTCACCTAAACGAATGAAGCTATATCTCTTTAGCTTTAAGAAGTTTGAGAAAACGAATTATTCACTTAAAACTATCTATTATGAAAAAAAACCTTAACCTAATGTTATTAATTGCAGGACTATTTGCCTGCATACAGTCACAAGCTCAAACCTATTTACAAGTTCAAAATACAACAAACTGTAAGTATCAAATAAAACTCCGTATTGCAAAAGAAGCAACCTGTCTGAGTCCTATCCAAACTACTTCACTTTGGGTTACAGAATATTATACTGGTCCGGCCCAAGATATACTTGGAAATCCATATGTTACTCTTCCAGGTGAGTGGATTGTAGGTGTAGAGTTCGTAGATTATGGTTTTGGTCTTTCAAGCCCGATACCAGGCCCAGGCCCGTGTCCTTCTTTTCCATCAAATGCCAATTTCCCCGTTGCTGCTTGCTTAATAACTGCTAATGCTCAATATATACAAGCTCCACTCCCATTTCCACTAGTAACCCCGTCCGAGTTAAAAATTTGGTAAGCAAACTTTGGGAAAGGATCTCATTTCCACAATAAGGAATACAAACAGTCTCAATGTAATAATCTGATTGTGTTCCTATAATTTTCAAACTAATCCATCAAATCATTTATTCACTTAAAATTTTATATTATGAAAAAGAATCTAAGACTAATGTTATTAATCGCAGTACTATTTACCTGCGCTCAGTCACAAGCTCAAACTTTTTTTGCTAAGAACCTCACAAACTGTAAATACACGGTACAACTATCCATAGCTCCAGCAGGTACTTGCACACCAATATTTCCTGTACCAACACTTGTACACATCCCTGATTTCTTTGTTGGAAACATTCCAGTAACACTCCCAACAGGTTCTTCGATTGTTAGTGTAAATTTTATTGAGTATGGCGTTGGAGTTTCAAGCTGCCCTGGACCTTTTTATACTAATTTCAACAACGCTTGTACAGAGAATGTTGACGTCCAATTATCCCCGGGGACTCCAGCCACTTTATATGAGACATCTGTTACAATTTGGTAAGCTTAACTTAAGAATATGAACTAAAAGAGCTTATCGTAATCGGTAAGCTCTTTTTTAGTTTAAAATCTAGTTGATATTTTTTTAATTATGTCCCACTAATAAATGATTCTTTTTGATATGGAATTAAGCATTTCTTCAATTGACTTTCACCTACACAACTCAATAATACTCCTATTAACACCTTAAAGATTATTATTACTATCCTCCAGATTTTTATTTTCAGGATAGATTAAATAGCGTCAATAGTATTATGAGAATAAGCGTAATGAGCATTATTAGTCGCTTGCTTGTTTTCTTAAACATTTTGAGTATTAATTGAATGTTGAAGAAAACCATTGCCGCTACAATAGCCCAAAGCATCCATTTATTCATCTTTCTTATTAGGTGTTAAAAGCCGCCTACCCTAGCGAAATAGGCGACTTGTATTTAAAAACTGAATGTGTACATGAAATTTGGAAGCATTGGTAATTGCTTATTCACAATAATTTCTTTTCGTCCTTCACTATAGAATTCACTTACAACTGCTTGATTATTGCTAGCATTTAAGACCTCAAGCTTAAATTCATGCGTGGTCTTTACTTTATTCACACGATAGGCTGCAGCCAGATTCAATTGAAAAATATCATCTCCTTTTTTTGATAAGGTTTCATCTACATTAACTTCCTCGTCTGCTAATATTGATGCTTTCAAATCAAGTGGTGTATATCTATTTCCTCCTTGCAAGGTGATTTTAGAACTCAAAAGAAGAGTTTTGTTTTTAGAAGAAGCTCCTACTTTATATTCCTTCCCAATTAAGAAATTCGAAGTATAGTTACCATTGAACTTAGACTTTTGCATTTTTTTATTCAACGCTTGATATTTAGATTCATATAAAGAAGCTGTAAAAAGGTAGAAGTAATCGTCAGCAAAATAATGTTCCAAGGTTATTTCTACTCCATAATTCTTACCTTCTCCTTTATTAGTCAATTTCTTATCAGAAAAGAAATCAGATTGATTGATTAAAGAATAATCACTCTCAATATTATCTTCTACGGCGATATTGTATAGATATTGGTAATATACTTCTGTTTTTAAATGCACATTTTCAGCAAATTGATAATCGTGCCCAAAAACATAATGTTCTGCTATTGGTAACTTTAAATCCTTATTGGGCTGACTAACATTTCCATTTGCATCAGTTACATTGGTGGTGTAGTATGTTAATGCCTGCGTTTTACTATGCACTCCAAAACCTGCACTCAATGTTTGAGTATTACTCAACTGATAATTAAAGCCAAGTCTTGGCTCAATAGAATAACTATTATTTAAATGCAACTGTAAAAAATGCATTCCAGTTACCATGCTTAAATTTTCATTAAATCGATGCTTAAAAGTGGCATGTAATTGTGTAAAAGAAGAGCTTTCAGATACATCCAAGATAGATTTAAAGCTATTATCTAGTTTGCGTTCTTTAAAATTGAAAGAATAATTTTGATAGGTATGAATAAGGCCTACACTAATCTTGTTTTTCGCATCAATCTTCTTCTTAATTGTTGTTGCAAATTTTATTGCAGTATTGTTAAATTTAGCATCCTGCCCTACTTCAAATTTAGTCTCTTCATATTTCTTCTCGCTGGTTAAATTAGTCCCATTATTTGCCACAGATACGCTACTCTTGATAGAAATATGTTCGTTTAACAAGTATGAATGACTCAAGCCAACAAAGCCCAAATGAGACCCAAAATCTGATTTTGCTACAATTGAATCATTGTCTTCAGAAAAATCCTCTTCATCACTAATGTTACTTATTCCAGCTAAACCAAATACTTTAAAAACACCCGCTTTATTACTTGGTAAATAGAAGTTAAAAGATACATCTTGATATCTAGGAACGCCCCCAAAATCTACAACTCCTAAATCGTCCAAAATTCCCAAAGAAGAATATCTATAATTAGCCAAGTATGATGCTCTTTTTCCTTTTTTAATCGGCCCTTCTACTGTAAAGTCAGTTCCAAACAAACCTGCTCCAAACGAATACTCTCTTTGTTCGTTATTTCCTTGACGCAAATTAATATCAAACACTCCTGAAGATGCATTTCCGTATTCTGGGGCAAAAGCTCCACTCATAAACTCTGAATTTGAAATCATTTTGCTATTTAAGGCATTAACGGGCCCACCTGTTGCACCTTCAGCTGAAAAATGGTTGGGGTTCGGAATCTCAATTCCTTCCATTCTCCAAAGTATTCCTTTAGGAGAATTACCCCTTACAACAATGTCATTATTCCCACTAGCATCTCCACTTACTCCAGCAAAGTTAGCGGCCATTCTAGCTGGATCATCAATGGTTCCGGCATACCTTTTAGTTTCTTCTGTTGAAAATTGACGAGAACTAATGATGGCCATTTCATTAATGCTCTCATTTCGTTTGGCTTTTCCCGAAATTTCGACTACTCCTAATTCAGTTACGCTTTCTGTTAATTCTATGGTTAAGAAAACTTCTTTTGCAGAAACTACTTCAATGTTTGAAATAACTCGTTTTTCATATCCTAAATATGTAATCTCTAAGGATACTTTTCCAACAGAAATACCTTCAAGTTTAAAGTAACCATCTAAATCAGTTGATACTCCTCTGATAGGCTCAGAATTAAGGATTACTACTGTTGCCCCAATTAAAGGGTAATCTAAATCAATATCGCTTACCTTTCCTCGAACCGTTTGTGTTAATTCTTGGGCTGAACCTATTAGCGAAGCAAGCATTAGGAAGGAGAAAAGCGATCTTTTTAAGTTTTTTTTAATCCTACTCGATTTTGTGTTTAGAGAATTAAAAATTTGATTTTGTGTTTCCATCATTTCATTATTTTAAATTGATGGGGCAAAGCAACGAGAGATAAAGCAGGCAATCGGCCAGACTTATAGGACAGGACAATCCCCTACAAATCGGGACGTCCAAAAACCTAATTTATAGCAATTTAATTATATTTTTGAAATGTATTCTGAAGGCGTAAACCCTGTTAATTTCTTAAAAATACTATTGAAGCTGGACTTAGAATTAAACCCACTATTGTGCGCAATAGACAGCAAAGTAAATTCTTTGTATTTCAACTCTTCAAGTTGCTTCTTTACTTCTTTTACACGATACTCATTTACAAAATCGAAAAAACTCTTTGATAGCTGTTCATTTATCATTTGTGAGAGATGATTAACCGATATATCTAGATGAGCCGCTACTTCCTTTAAACTCAATTTACCATTGAGGTAAGGTTTTTCTTCATCCATATACGTTATGAGCTGTTCAAGAAATTTCTTTGCCTCTTCTGCCTTTAAACCTGATTTTTATATTGTGCTTCTTTTTTTTCTTCAGCTTGCTTTTTATCTATAGGTTTAGCTGAGTCACTAATTGGAGATTCAGCAGCAATTGCTTGATTTACATAAATTGTCTGTTGGCGTATTCCAAAATATCCCAGAAAAAAGATGGCTATTGTTAGTGATAGGTAAATTAAGTGCCCACCAAATTCTTCGTCTAAAACTGGAAATATTATTCCAAAAAAATTCGAGAACATCACTGTTAACCAAACAAAACCCAATCCTATCAATACATATCTCAACCATTTTAAATCAATCTCTTCGGTATAAGAAAAACGATTTGAAATATTCTTTATGTGTTTCCTCAATTTAATCAATGACCAGATCACATAAATTGGACCTAGCATAGTGTTTAAAAATGACAAAAGATGGATAACAACAGACGGGTCTGTCTCTGCTACTGCATAATAAGCCAGCTTTTCCTCCCCATTTAGAAAGTAAAAATCAAATAAGAAATAAACTGTGAAGAATAAAAAGGGAATGGCATGCAGCAAATAACTTAGTTTAAACTTATTGTTCCTCGTAATCATCAATTGGATATAAAGAAACATTAATGGGCCTTGTAAAAGTGGAAAGCTCACCCCAATACCTAATAAGTGTGGGTGTTCATAAGCAAAACCCACTGAATAAATATAATGATCTAATAAGTGAAGCCCCATGAAGGAAAGCCAAAAAATCAAAATATTATCTGCGGTAGATTTTCCTTTTTTGTTAAAGGCTAGAAATGCTAGAAAAAAAGCTTGGGTTGCTCCAAGTAGAAAAATCACCTCCATAGATGAAGCTAAATTCCTATTAATCTAACACATTTCATACATGCTCTTCAATAAAACTCTATGAAATTTAATCTATCAATCCAACAACCTAGATTTTCTTCTAGCTCTTAAAAACCAGTTTCTTCTCCATTTAGTTTATATCCCTGAATTCAGGGAGTCTGTTTTATCTCTATAAATAGTTAGATTTCGGTTTTCAAAGTAATGCATCTTTGCCGTGTTCCGATACCGGGACCATAAAACAATCTGCTATGTCCAAAAATAAACACATTACTACAAGAGTAAATATTACAACGAACCGTAACAAATGCATGAGTAAGCACACTCCACCTCTATCTAAATGGAGTAATCTGTCTTATTTCAGACTTCTAGTTGGACTATTTTTACTTGTATTAATAGGCTTTGGATGTAATTCTATGATAAGTTCCAACGGCACTAGTGCCAATCTAACGAACAATGTCAGTTTAGCTAGCACTCCTACCCAAACTAGTGTTGGGGTCATTCAAGGGCAATTTTCTGTAAATTCTAGTGGTGCTGCTACCTATGAGATTCCCATTAAAGTTCCACCAGGAACAGCTGGTATGCAACCGCACCTTTCTCTTAATTACGATAGTCAAGGACTAAATGGAATTATAGGAATGGGTTGGAGTTTGGAAGGCCTTTCTGTGATAGAACGGACTGGCGCCAATTATAATCTCGATGGATTTAAAGGAGGAATAAACTATGATGAGAACGATCGTTTTTTACTCGACGGAGAACGCTTGATTAATATGGACGGAAATACAACTACCGGGCATGCTTATTATACCAATGGAGCCACCTACCACACCGAGAAAGAGAATTGGGTAAAAGTTCAAGCTGTAGGTTCTGTAATTTATAATGGTATTGCAAACCCTGAAAGCTTTGTGTTACAACACAAGAATGGATTGACATACACCTATGAGAAATCGGTTGTAGCCGGTAAAAAAGATAGTCCTCTGTTTATTGAAACGGGCATCTTGAAATGGACTTTGAGCAAGGTGGAAGATTTAAATGGAAATAGCATGACTATTAACTATTTAATTGCTGGAGATGAAGCTCTTCCCCAACTTATCTCTTACACTGCAAATGAAGGGCAAGGCTTACTTCCTCAACGCTTTGTGAGTTTCGCTTATGAAAGCCGTAATGATAATATTAATAAAGTAAAGGGTGGAGCTTGGTTTAGGATGTCGAAAAGGTTAAAGAAGATTTCAACCTTTGTTGGAGACACTACAATTAGCAATTTAGTCACTCAATACCAGTTGGATTATGTCTATGGAGAGGGAACAGCACGTTCAACACTTCATGAAATACGAGAATGCGGAAATTCGGAGGGCACCATAGAGTGTCTTACGCCTACCGTTTTTGACTGCACAGGAACACAATCTTTGAGCTCTACACAAACTACAGGATTCTTAAACTCTTATGGGAGCATGCAATTGCAAAACAGTAACGATGAAGATTGGATTTGGTCTGGAGATTTTAATGCTGATGGAATGCAAGATTTAATGTTTGTTGATGATAGTTATAATTGGCACTTATTACCTGGTACACCAACAGGATTTGGAGAAAGACTTAATGTAAAAAATATTAGTAGTGGAGTTTTTTATGATCATGATGTAAATTGGATATGGACGGGAGATATGGACGGCGATGGAGGGACTGATTTGATTTATAAAGGTAAATCGAATAATGAATGGTTCTATTTAACCTTTAAGAACGGAACAGTTCAAGTTATATATTGCGGAATACCAAACAATCAACCCAATGATGGTAACCGAGTATGGGTTAGTGATTTAAATGGAGATGGTATTTCAGATTTAAGCTGGATTCCAAAGGGAAGCAGTACCGATAAATTATACTACTCTCTGACTCCTGCAGGTGGACACCCGTTGAATTCACATAAGTCAATTGAGCTTAAATATGATCTTTATAGTAAAAATGGAGAATGGGTTTGGCCTGGAGATTATAATGGAGATGGAAATCAAGATCTGTTATTCAGAGCCTGCGGCAGTAAGCCTAACTGCTATGAATGGTTTGTTTCATTTGGTTCAAAAGATGGTTTAACAGGACCTGATTCAATTTCCGGAGGGTTTGATTTTTACCAAATTCCATTTGACAACACTACTGGAATTGCTGCTTGGACGGGAGATTTTAACGGAGATGGTGCTACGGACTTCTTTTATTTACAGCCTTCCGGATTCTATATGTGCATGTACTATGATAATAATGAAGGATTCTCTACGGGTTGGACGGGTACTAAATTCCCTTCAGCAGAAGATCATGTGAATTATACCTGGACAGGAGACTTTAATGGAGATGGATTTACTGATCTTATTTATCAGGAAGGTAGCGGGCAACACACACCGCAAGTTGCCTTAACTATTAATACTTCTTATTCAGGTTACCCTCTATGGAATAATCAAAAAATAGCTTGGCAAGCCAATAATATTTACACTAACCATTCACAAGTACAGGCATGGTGCATGGATGTGAATGGAGATGGTATGAGTGATTTTGTTGTTCGAGATAAAACAAATACCAGTACGGTTTACGCCAATTTAGGAACACTGGAATTTCCGGATGTAATCAATAAGATAACAGACGGCTTAGGTGGAGTAATAAATGTAGACTATGAACCGATGACCAATAAGGAAATATACAGCGCAGATACCGCTGTAGGTACTAACCTAGAAAGTCAGGGTCTTTATGTAAATTCCGATGCTTATCCTTATCCTGAAACACCGCAAAACAATACAATGCTTTTGGTACAAAGCTATTCTAGGAACGATGGAATTGGGAACACTTACAGCTATAGTTATACCTACCAACATGCCATGATGAATATGCTGGGTTGGGGCTCTTTAGGTTTTGAAATGTTCACTAAAACCGATCATCAAACTCAGCGAATCACTCAAACCATTTATAATCAAGATTACCCGTATAATGGGAAACCAGATTTAATAGTAGTCACGGCTAATTCGAATGTTCAAGACTCATTAGCTTCTGCTGGAGATACTTTATTTCAACATCACTTTGAATACACACTCACGAATCAAAATGGAGATGTTATCGGATCAACAAGCGATCAAGATTCCGCTCCAGCACTTTATTCTGCGGGTGTCCCCTCAACTTATCAGGTAGCTTTAAGTAATAAGTGGACAGATTATTACACCTACAATAACTATGAATATTCATTAGGCGAACGACACTTTTATGATCAATACCTAAATGAAATCCAAATGTGGAATTTGGGAACTACCAATAGGTCAGGTGATGATATTAGCCCTTCTGATAATGTTATTCTTTACAAGAATTATTCATATGATGTTGCCAAGTGGAGATTGGGTTCTAAAAAAAATCAAGGAACTTCAGGGCAAGATCAGAATGGCTTTGCTTTAACTAATCTAGCATGTGGTACTACGCCCAGTGGCATAGATAAATATTATAATGTAAGTGCCTATACTTATGACACTTTTATGAATTTAAAAACAAGCTGCAAGTACAATGATGTTAGCGGAGAATGGCTAAGTACCCAATATGAAGTAGATGGATATGGGAACAAAAAGAAAGTAACTGGCCCTGCCGGAAATGTAACCACTATAACATATGATAATCAATATCATACTTTCCATGATAAAATGACTTCTCCGCCCAATGATAATAGCCTTCAGTTAACTCAGTATTTTGGCTATAGTCCAAAGTTTGGAACTAAACTAGCACATATGGATGCCAATGGAAATATTTTCATAAAATCAGTAGATATACATGGGCGAATCCTATCTAAACAAGGCCCCGTGCCTAATATAAGTGGAGTTCTATCCTCACCAAATAGCTTGGCTCAAGCTTCCATTACAGGGAGTAAAAGCTCAGAGTTTAAAAATGCAGCAATGGTTACCTTAGAAGAATACACTTGGGGTAAAAATGCCACTATTTTTCATAAGACAGACAAATTACAAAGCTGGACCAATGCGGGAGAATCACCTAAAAATCGATTTTACTATACCTATCTAGATGGTATGGGGCGCCCATGGTTATCTGTAAAACAAGGGCCAAAAAATCAAAACATAGCCACTTACACTCAATTCAATTCCGATCATCAAAGAGTACAACGTTCTTTGCCCTTTTTAATTGATGATCTTATTGTTTCAAGTCCAACGGAGGTTCCATTCTGGAGAACCAAGCAATACGATATCTACAAACGAGTTGTTCAAACCACAAGTCCAGATGGGGATGACGGAACTGAATTGACAACAAACAACATTAATTATCCAACGCTACAACAAAAGATTATTGAATATGCAACAAATAGTAATGAATCTTACATGCAAGAATTCAATTATGATTTTTACAATTCGAAAAAGAAATGTACTACCATGATTATTCCCGAAGATAGGAATGCCACAACAACAATTAGCTACGACTTTTGGGGCCGTAAAGGTTCAGTTACCGACCCTATAGGTACATTAATTGGCTATTATTACGATAGATCGGGAAGACTGATTAAAAGAGAAGATCCTGAGCAAGGTGATAAATCTTTACACTATGGTAAAAACGGAAAGCTAGATTGGATGGCTTCTGTTGGTAGTGATACCTTAAGGTACAGCTATGACAAATTAGGTCGAATGACCGAAGAATTACACTACATTGGTAATTCATTAAGTAGTCAATATAGTACTGCTAATAATTCTAATACCTATACGTACGATAATCCTGCTGACAGTTTGAATGGACTCGGACGATTAGATTCCGCCACAGTCTACGATCCTCAAAACACACATAAGAGAGTAATTTCATGGTATGGTTACGATGCCTATGGAAGATCAAATTATACCAATCAAATGGTTAACTCCGGAAATAAGCTCATAGGAGAGAATACCTTTGACCCCCTTGGACGAAGAAGAGAATACGTTTATCCTGCTTTAGGTACTAGAGATACGCTTAAGTTAACTTACAATTCAAATGGTATTTACTTAGATTATATCTCAAGAATTTCAAAAAAGAATAGTGTTGTGACTTCAACAACTTATGCCACTTACAGTGATTATACGGTCTTTGAATCTCCAAGCTCCATTCTTTATGGCAATGAAACCACTACAGAGTTTGAATTCGATCCAACTGGAAAAATATTGTCTCACATCATTACAGATCCCAATCAAAATGAAATATTAAACGATAACTACAGCTGGGATCAATTGCAACGTCCAACTTTCATTACCGATCAAACTTTTAATCAGCATGGAGGAACTGGAAGCTTGGATTATACGCAGGCCTTTACCTACGATATCCCCGGACGTTTGATTACTGCTTCGGGGCTATATGGGCAATTAAGTTATGGTTATGATGTTGGTGGTAATCTTACCCAAAAAGGAGACACAAGCTATGTCTATTCCAATCATCAAATCAAAACTGCACATGATGCTTCTGGTAATGAGATTTTTTCAGCCAGCTATGACGACAAAGGGAACATGACGAATCAGGTCGTAAACAATGTTTCGTCGAATTATGGCTATGATTACGCCAACAGATTGAATTATTTTGGAGCTGGTGATATTAACCCAACAAGCAAAACACCCTTATTTTACTACAACCATTTGGGACAAATGGTTTATAATAATTCGAATGACCAAAATGCCTACTATTTCGATGGAATGTTTGAAACAGTTGGAAGTCAAATAACTCATTACGTGAAAGGCCCTTATGGATTAATAGCAAGTGAAACTTACTCAGGTTCAACAAGCAAAGAGATATCAGGTACTCCTAGCAATGGCACGCTTTATTTTCATCAGAATTACCTTAATAGCACCATTCTTGCTACAGATGAAAGCGGCGCTAAAAACAAGGCAAATAGGCTTGTCTATAAACCTTATGGTGGAGTTTATAAGTTGAATGGAGCAAATAATTTCCGTCCAAAGTTCGATGGTAAGGAGTTGATTTCTGGAAGTGGACTGTATTATTTTAATGCTCGTTTCTACAATCCAGCATTAGGAAGATTCATTACTGCAGATACCAGACTGGCTGGTGGGGCGTTACAACCTGATTCTCGTAACCCTTATGCATTTGGATTAAACAATCCTGTAACTTATTCCGATCCAAGTGGGCATAGTGTTTGGCATTGGATCAAGCATCACGAAAAGAGTATTAATGTAATGGATTTAGCAGTTGTAGAAGTAATAGCCGGGGCTGCTCTTACAACTGTAGATCCACAGGCCGGAGCTGCTCTTATTGGAGGAGGAATGCAATTGGGAATATATGATGCAAGCACTAGCCCAAACAAGCTTACTATGAAAGGAGCAATGAAAGCAGAAGCACAAGGATTAATTGCAGGCTTTGTTTCAGGCGGAGTTGGCGAAATGTTTGAAGCTGGAGCTGGCGCTGCTGAAGTAGGAATGGATGCGGGCGAAGAAGGAGCTAGTTTATCTGTATCGGATGGAATATCTGATGAAGCAGTAGATGGCACAGATGAAGAACCAACTCCTAAAAAATCAAACTCAACTGCCCAAAACTTTTTAAAAGGCGCAGCCATTGGAGGTTCTAACGATGCCACATCAAAATTTGTAGGAAACGTTCTTAACGGAAATAAAGATCCATGGGATGGTGTTTTCTGGGCTGGTGCAGTAGGAGGTATTACAGGAGGAATTGGAGGAACAGTAGGAGGAGCAGCTGGTGGAGTAATTGGTGGAGATTTAGGTAAATTAGGTGGTAAAATAATTGGAGGAGGAACCAAGGCAGGACTAAAACACCAAATTGGTAGTTCTAAAGAACCAGGTTTTTAGTCCAATACTAAACATACTCATCCTATAAAAAAATGAATTAATAACAATACTGATATTAGAGTTTAATAAACTTACACTCAATCTCATTTAACTATCGGCTTGACTTATTTCAATCCTAATCCTCAGTCTGAAAAATTGCAGCTCCTACTCTACTCTTTAACCGTTTGACAGATTACAAGACTTAAACTTTCAGACTGATAATCAGAGCAAAAATAACTTTTGTAACATTAAATATATTGCATAGTGGACCAGTAGTATAAAAAAGTTTAGTTACTCTTTTATACTCTGTAAAATTCACTTGCGAATTTTACTATTTAATTTTTAGCAAATTGTATCTTTACTTAACTCACAACGTACCACATTTGGGCGTTGTAAGTAATTGTAAGAACATATATTTATTAAATAAAATAGATAGATATGAAAAATAAATACTTTTTATTCGGTTTGACTATTGGTATTGGGACCAGTCTAGGAATTAGTCTCGGGGTTGCGACAAACAATCTTGCAATTGGTATGTCAATAGGACCAGGTGCTGGATTGGCGCTTGGAGCTGGAATTGGTTTAGCTTTACAAACATATGCTAAAAGAAAAGATGTGAGGTAATAAAATCTAACATATGATTAGACAAAAACTACTTACAACACTGTACATAGCGTAACGTTGCCTGCAAGCTAAAAAAATCCAGATGCCAATAGAAAACATACCTAAAATATACTATAAGGACAAAAAGGAGAATCCTGATTTATTTGTCTATGATTTTAAAATGACCAATGATGTTGTTAAAAGCAAAGTTAATTTAGGAATGAATATGTTTAGCTTTTTACAAGTCGGAAAAAAGCAAGTGCATTTCGCCGGAACATCTGTAGCTGTAAATAAAGACCAATCCTTATTGCTAAAAAAAGGAAACTGGCTTTGGACAGAATTATTAGATATAGAAGCAATTTATTACTGTAAGCTGTTCTTTTTTTCCGAAGAAAAACTAAAAGAGTTTTTAGAGAAACACTCCAAAAACAAAGAAATAGTAAAAGATGAAATACCATATTTTATCATTAGGAATGACTCATATATTACTTCTTATTTAAATTCATTATCAACAATTACCGAAGCACCAACAGCCTTTATGGAGAATTTACTTTCTGTAAAATTTGAAGAATTGATGCTTTATCTTTTACAAAAGTATGGCAGAAAATTTG
>JAESST010000396.1 GCA_016763995.1 Flavobacteriales bacterium
AAAAAAATTACAATGAAAAAGGGATTATTCATACTATTTTTAGCAATTGCAGGAATCGCAAATGCACAAAAAGGAACTATAAGAGGGACAGTACTTGAAGAAGATAATGGTTTAACTATTATAGGAGCAAACGCAATTGTAACAAATCCATTAACTGGGGTTTCCACAGATCTTGATGGGAAATTTTTAATTTCGATGGATCCTGGTGTGTATACTGTTAAAGTTTCATTTATTTCTTTCCAAACTATCAAAATAGGAAATGTTGAGGTAAAAGAAGGAGAAATTACTCTCTTAGGTAACATAAGGATGAAGTCTAGTGCATTAGAATTAGGAGAGGTTGTAATTGCTGCAACAGCTACAAGAAAATCTGAAGCAGCTCTTAATGCAATGAAAAAGAAGTCTGTTACCATGATGGACGGTATCTCAGCTCAGAAAATGGCATTAACGGGAGATGGAACAGCGATTGAAGCTGCTCAAAGAGTTACTGGAGTCTCAATTGAAGGTGGAAAATATATTTATGTGAGAGGATTAGGGGATCGATACTCAAAAGTGACACTAAATAAAATGAGTATTCCTGGGTTAGATCCTGACAAGAATAGCTTGCAAATGGACATATTCCCAACTAACTTGATTGATAATATTCTTGTTTCTAAGAATTTTACTGCAGAACTACCAGCAGATTTTACTGGTGGGTTGGTGAATATTGAGACAAAATCTTTCCCTGATGAGAAAATAGTATCGGCTTCAATAGGTATTTCATATAACCCAAGCATGCATTTTAATTCTAATTATTTGGCCTACGGTGGGGGCTCAACAGATTGGTTAGGAATGGATGATGGAACAAGAGATTTACCTACTCAGGCAAGATCTTCGAATTTGCCTAACCCTTTTGATGAAACAGATGCAGAGGTGATTGCATTTAATAGAAAGTTTGATACTCAACTTGCAGCAAGCGAGGAGACTAGTTTGTTAGATTACTCAGCAAGTTTTACAATCGGAAATCAAATTGATTTGAATAAGAGTAAGGGAAAAACGAAAAGAAATCCAAAGCTAGGATACATCTTTTCTCTATCGTATAAAAATGATTATAAGTATTATGACGACGTTACTTATTCTGAATATCAAAGGCAAATTGACCCTTCTGCTAATGAATTAATTTATTCAGATAGACAAGAAGGAGTTAAAGCATCACGAAGCAATTCAGTTGGAATTTTAACCGGCTTAGCATATAAAACAAAAGTTTCAAAATATAGATTAACATTGATGCAATTACAGAATGGAGAAAGTGGGGCATCTAGGTTTGAATTAGATCAAAATTCATCTGCTGTAGGACGTTCTGGTTATACTGGGAGATCACATAATTTAGTCTATAATGAAAGAAGCCTTACTAACATTTTTTTAAATGGGAAACATGCTGTTGGGAAAGATGGATGGGATGTTCATTGGAGAATTTCACCAACAATTTCAAGAGCATCCGATCCTGATTTGAGAAATACGGCATTTACTTATGGTGTAGATACAACTTTTCAGAATGGAAATGCAGGATTCCCTAACAGAACGTGGAGGGAATTAGAAGAAATCAATCTAGCCGGTAATTTAAATTTGATCAAAGAGCATAAATTTTTTGATAAAGATGCTAAGTTGATGTTTGGGGGAGCTTACTTATATAAGGATAGAGATTATGAGATTTTGAGCTACAAGATTCAATTTTTTGGGAGGCAAAATTGGCCAGGGCTTGATCCAAATGATGTATTAGATCTTTCTAATACATACCCCAATGTTCCAAACGCTCATCACGTATCTAATAATGCTAGTCCGAATAACAATGAGTACCAAGCTGAGGCTAGAAATATAGGTTTTTTCGTTTCTGAAGAATTCAGTATTGGCACTAGCCTGAAAGTAGTTGTTGGGCTTAGAGTGGAGAAATTTGAACAAAGACATACTGGTGTAGATCAGGATTTTGCTAGTGGAAAAGCAGACGGGAACAACCTTGTAGACGAAGTTGTTCTTGATGAAACCAATTTGTTTCCAACAATCAACATGATTTATACATTGGCAGAAGAACAAAATTTACGTTTTGCCTTTGCTAAAACTATAGCTAGACCTTCTTTTAAGGAGCTGTCTTTTGCTCAAATATTGGACCCTGCAACTGGTAGGACATTTAACGGAAGTTTGAATTCAGTTAGCCCATTTTGGGATGGGAATTTAGTTTCAACTGACATTAATAACATCGACATAAGATGGGAAAAATTTATGCAAAGGGGACAGATTTATTCGGTAAGCGCTTTCTATAAAGGGTTTACAAACCCAATCGAATTGGTGAGATTACCCATTAACAATACAGGGTTTGAATACCAAGCAAGGAATGTTGGAAATGCTGACCTTTTTGGCTTAGAATTTGAAGCAACCAAGGCTTTGGAATTTTTGGGAGAGAAATTTGAAAACTTTAATGTTAGTGGAACCTTAACCTTAGTAAGATCAAGAGTTGAAATGTCTGAAAGTGAATTGAATGCTCGAAAAGAAAACGCAAGAGTTGGAGAAAAAATTGAAGATACTCGAGAAATGGCTGGGCAAGCGCCTTACGTAGTTAATTTTGGAATTACCTACATTGATCGTGAGAGAGGAATTAGCTCTGGTTTATTTTACAACGTAAAAGGAAAAACTCTTTTAATCGTTGGAACGGGTTTTGTACCTGATATTTATCAGGTACCTTTTCATAGTTTAAATTGGGGGATTACCAAAAAGATTGGAGAGGAAAGAAAAACATCTATTGATTTAAAAGTAGACAATATACTCGGAGATACTAGGGATGAGATTTTTGAATCATATAAGGCTTCTGATAAGCTTTTTAGTAGCTATAATCCTGGAACTGCAATTAGTATTGGAGTAAATCATAAATTCTAGTTAATAAAAAGGGGCTCCTAATTAGGAGCCCCTTTTTATTAATAACTTCTTTCTGAGGTGAGTTTTCCTTTTTCATCCCATATTTTCCATTTCCCAACTTTGCCCCCATTTTTATAATGTAATTCATATCTTATTTGGCCATTATCATCCCATATAGTCCAGTCCCCGTTTTTTTCTCCATTTAAGTATGATACTTCTCCAATTTTTTCACCTTCTTTATTCCACTTCGTCCATTGTCCATGCTTCTCTCCATTGCGGTAAAAACCAGTTTCTAGTTTAGCACCATTTTCATAAAAAAACTGAGCTTGTCCATGCAATTCTCCATTTTTTAATAGATAGGTAGATTCCTTACTCTTATTATCATAATAAGTTGTATGAGTTCCAGTGTATAGTTGCTTATCTTGGTTGTAAAATTGACCATCAGCGAATGCAATACTTTCTTGAGCAGTAGTAGTTGTGGCGCAAAAAATAAATCCGGTTAAGAGTAATGCCAGCTTTTTCATAATGTTAACTTAAAATCATTAACACGAAGATAACGAAAATTTAATGTTAATTTAATATTGAAGAAAGGAAAATAAAACCTTTAAATAGAAGGGGTAATCTTTTAAAGAAAGGAGATGAATTACTTAGCCTCTAAAGTGATGAAGAAACTCTCTTGATAAGAAGCTTGAAGATTAATAGTCAAAATGCGTTCTTCAAAAGAAACCATACTAACGCTTACTTCATAATCACCGCTAGAAACCTTTGGGAAAATGAACTCTCCATCGAAGTCAGTATATACCGATTTTTCGATCCCCATTACCATAACCTTTGCTCCAATTACAGGTGCACCATTTGGATCAATTATCTGCCCTTTGAATACTTTCGTTTTACCATTACTAGCAAATCCAGCAGTTACAAGAGCTATAGCAAACAATAGGGTGAATATAACTTTTCTCATTAGTTTTCTTTGAAGCAAAGCTATTCTTGCAAAGAAAATAGGAAGTTAACTCTAGTTTATTATGGAGTTAAATATGTATTAACTAAATATTAATGAATGTATGAACTATCCTCTATAGCAAGTTTCAATTTGATCTTTAAAATCTTTCATTATTACTCTACGCTTGATCTTCATAGTTGGAGTCAATTCTCCAGTATCGATTCCCCAAATGGAAGGAGCAAGGATTACTTTTTTTATCCTTTCAAACTGAGCAAACTCTTCATTATACTTGTCAATGTCTTTCATAATTCGATTATGAATTCGTTCTAATTTAACCATCTCCGAATCCCTAGTATAAGGGATGTCTTTTCGCTTGCACCATTCTTTTAAATAATCAAAGGATGGTTGTACAATAGCTGCAGGATGTTTTTCTGATTCACCAATTACCATGATTTGCTCAATAAAAGAAGATTCTTTCATTTTATTCTCTAATAGCTGAGGCGCAATATATTTCCCTCCTGAGGTTTTGAATGTTTCTTTTTTTCTTCCTGTGATCTTCAAATATTGGCCTTCAACTAGTGTTCCTAAGTCACCCGTTTTGAACCATCCATCATCAGTAAAAGTACTTTTAGTGGCTTCCTCATTTTTATAATACCCTAACATAACGCTCGGACCTTTTGCTAGGATTTCTCCATCGTCTGCAATCTTTATCTCAACATTGTCAAGAGGTCTTCCACATGTACCTATTCTTACACCATCATTTTCTTCTTCATTTACAGATAATACTGGAGAGGTTTCAGTTAACCCATATCCTTCCATAACCGGAATTCGAGCAGCTAAGAATACTCTAGCTAATCTAGGTTGAAGAGCAGCAGCACCAGAGGCAACAGCCTTAGCATTCCCTCCTAAAGCCTCTCTCCATTTGTTGAAAATGATTTTATTGGCCAGTTTCAATTGAAACTCATACCAAGCTCCATTTGCTCCATTTAACTCGTAACGTTGGCCAAGCCTTAAGGCCCAAAAGAATAGTCCTTTCTTAATTCCAGTAAGTTCAGTTCCTTTTGCAACAATCTTATCATATACTTTTTCAAGTAGTCTTGGAACAGCTGTAAAAACATCTGGTTGCACTTCTCTTAAGTTATCTCCAATAGTTTCTAAAGATTCTGCATAATAAATAGAGGTTCCTGTATAAAAGTATAGGTAACTAATCATTCTTTCATAAACATGGCACAAAGGGAGAAAGCTAAGAGATTTTGAATCGCTTTCTAGAGGTAATCGCTTGCGAGAAGCAAGGGAGTTGCTTACAAGGTTTTTATGAGTTAGCATAACTCCTTTTGGCTTACCAGTAGTACCTGATGTATATATAAGCGTTGCTAAATCATCAGTTTTAACTGCGGATTTAATTTCTTCTAGGCGTTCTTTGTTTTTCCCTTTACCCAGGTCTTTTACTTTAGACCAATTTTCACAAGAGTCAATGGTGTCAAAAGAGTACAATGATTGAAGAGTAGAAACCTTTGACTTAATTGAGCTAACCTTGCTAAAAAGATCTTGATCCGATACAAAACAAAGTTTTACTTCAGCGTTGTTTAAAATATATTCATAATCTTCTTCTGTAATGGTAGGGTAGATAGGTACATTTATCATG
>JAESST010000397.1 GCA_016763995.1 Flavobacteriales bacterium
ATAAACAAACTGGTAAAAACTATCTAATGAATTCTAGCTCTCTTGGCAAAATAACACTAGATCTTATCAACTTAGGGGATTCATACAGTTCTCTTGAGAAGATAGCAACATTATCATTGAACCGAGATAAAAAAAGTAAGATACACATCCATAATAGTACTCTGTACTACATTACTCATGGAAATCGGTTTAAATCTCAAGAGCTACACTAACTATATATCTTGACATCAAGCTAATATTAAGGCTTAAATCCATTCTAAATCTTGTTATATAGCCCAATCAATTGGAGCAATCGGGATTTAAAAGTGTTAAAGCTATTTTGAATACTATCTCAGTCAATTACCCAATCTATTCTAAACTACTTTGAACCCAGAAGTGGTGATGGTTCAATTGGAGTCTTTCAATGCAAAACCCAAAGCATTTAGCTCTTAATATACTTGTCTGTTAAAATAAGATGCAGGAAGAGAAGGCTAATAAACCCAAAGCCTCGTTCCCGTCCTATCAGCTTAGTTATTTTGGGTGCAGAGATTCGTATGCTTATTCATGGGAAGATTCATTTTAAGAAAATGAGATACCTTTTTAAAAAGGCTCTATCAAAACCTATATTGTCAAGGCTTTGATAAAGGGTTGACAAAATCAGGTCAAAATTTCTTTCTAATTGGTTTATGCCATATATCTACTTCATTTTTAATAAGTAAGCTAAAGGCGTTTCAGATAGATCACATCAGAATAACATTAAACTAAAAAAGCGCCTAGTTCTAATTGACTGCTTTGGGGAAATTATGTTAGTTCCGGATTGATGTCCATTAAATGTGTCTTTTGATAAGCATCCAAAAAGGCATCGGTAATATGTTGGTGCCCTTTCAATTTTGAAGCTTGTATCACCTTTTTAATTTCTTCAAACTTTTCATTATACTGCTTGTAATAAATTTTAGAAAGAGGGGCATAGCTGTAATGCCAAGGTTCATACTTAAAACCTTTTCTTCCCGGAGCATTAGTATATACTAAATAGAAACCAAAGGAATTGGCATGCTCATCCATCCAATTTTTGAGAGCTCCATAAGCTTGTCCCTCAACAAAGAATTTCGCTTGTAGCTTGTCCCCTTCTCTAAGCTCCTGATTCGCATCAATAATGTCAATTTCTGTGCCCCAATGATGGCGTGATGTACCGGGAATAGTGCTGTACTCAATGATTCGATGAATTGCGACATCCGTTTTATCTCCGCCATTGGTAAATCGATTGAACTTCTTTGTCCATATTTTATTTTGATACGAAAAATCGCGATGAGCAGATTGCAAATGAATTTTAATGCCTCTTTCTTCAGCTGCATTTTTCATCTTGTTAATCGCAGCTTGCACTTGCCTTCGAATACCTCCACCCGAAATTTTCCCCATAAGGTTTCTAACAACTTGAGGTAATTCATCCAAGGTATCAATGGTTTCATCCAACCATTGATCCATAAAACCTTCATTGTTTTTAAACCACCGGCCATATTCTCCTTCTTCTTTAAACCAGGTAGATTTTTCCGCGGCATAAGGGTTGTTTAGTTCTGCCATTTTATATGAGTTGAAGTTAAAAAAAGGGTTTATGATTCAGCTTGTTTATTGTCATTGCAATCAACTTGCTCACAACAATCTCCAAACACTTTTTTGTATAAACTAGCCTTCTCCTTAGGATCTACTATTGCTTCTATAATTTTCATGGCCTGTTCTTTTTCTTTGTTGCTTAGTTCTGCTTGCACAGTAGCAGCCTCTTGCAATTTCATATTGTAACAATCTAACGCCTCTCCCTGCCCTAATAAAGCATCCACAACCAAGGAAGGGGTTTTCAAAATTCGACTCGTTACATCCATAATAATTCCCTTTACAGCTCTACCATTGTAGGCTTGCTCTAAATCTTGGCGCACACGCACATAAGAAACATCTTTTTCTCCAGCTTCAGGATTGATACAATTGCTAAACTTCTCTGTTACTTTCTCAATGAGGCTGTGTTTACTTCCTTCATAATCAACAATACTGCACAATTGAGTGTAGATCATATTTTTTACCTTATCAACGGCATCGCTATTAACCAACACTTCTGATAACATATTTTCTAATCCTGATAGCTTACATGACTTTCGTTGTGAAGGATAACCATTCGAGTAGATGAAAGAAACATCGTGCAGATAAGTGATGCTCATAAACTCTTGTAACAATTGACGAAACACAAAATTTAGAACGCGGCTACGATTGATGTTTTCTAATTCCCTTGTAATGCTTTGCTCTGATTCGTTAACGTCATTTGACGCTGTTGAAGTGTTAACATCTATCTCTCTGCGCGAATTGGACTTGGCAGTATGTCTGCTTGTTGAATTAACCAGTACATTTATTTGCGTTTTAATCGATTCATTCACAGAATTCGTATCAGTAGAACTACTACCTCCTCCTCCATTGCCGCCAAAAGAAACAATGCCAAGATTAAGACCTGCACTTCCTCCAGCTTTCCAATTGCCTGTTTCGCTTTGGGTCTCTTGAGTCGTTTTTCCGCTTGCATGTTCATTTCATGTTCAATGGAGCTTTGTAAATCTTGTGCACTTTCGGCACTGTATGAGTCCATCACATTTTGAGCAACGGTTCTACTTTCTTCCCGATGCTCATAAGTTCGAATGGAAATATTGGTTCGTTCACCCGGAAGTAAACTAAAAGTCTTGACTGTTCTTCCTGCGCCATAGTCTCCCAAGAAAGAGCACATTTTTAAGTGCATTACCATAGTTATTTGTGGTTTGGCGCGTGAAGGTTCATTTAAGTACAAGATTTGGCTTAGGCCTGAAAACAAAAGTTGCCTTACAGGGAAATAACCTGCTTTTATTTGATGGGCAATGTTTTCATAATAGCTTTCACTTGCAGTATCAAAAGTGGCCATCATGGTACGTGGTAAATTAATATCTCCCATAACTTCAGTACCTACCCTATAATCTCTAGGAACTCGATGCGCCATTGGGTCAGGGTCGTACATGTATGGTACATTGCCTATAGCAAGCCCTCCAGAACGTAATTGTTCGATGATGTTTTCTAAAGGTGACTTTACAGTAATGTCCCAATAACTTTTACCCGGTTTTCTCCTTTGGTTGACCTTAAAAAGTTTGTAATGGATGTTCAAGCCGATAAAACTAGTTGCATCGTAGCAAGTAGATTGAGGTAAATTGTAGTTGAGAATTGAAGCCTTTCCGTCCTTGTCTAGTTTTACGAAAGGTTCTTGTGATTGCATGATGTTAAATTTTCCATTCCTTCTTACTTTAGTAGAATTATTCGTTATTAAGAATGCTAAACTTAATAATATACTTGATTATTAGCAAGTTATAATTTATAAAGTTTTTACTATTAATAGTTAAATATGAAAATATTTACGTTAACACCAGAAAAGCCCGTTATTTATAAGCATTTCAAGATGAACAGCTAACGCTAAATCGCCCCCTTTTAACGCTTCTTTACTTCTTTTTGATGTTTAATTAGGATTGACTAACCTTAAGATTGATATCAGAAATGAACAATTTGACCTTACTAACCTGTTAGTTATTCTACTAATTATCTATTTGAAAATTCTATAAAATAGCATTACTCTACTCTAATGAATATCACACTGACTGACAAAGAGAAAATCAAAATCATGAACCCAGATGATCTGTATATGATCATGCAAAACATATTGTTAAGAGAACAGACAGTTGATTAGAAAATCTCAACCATTTGTAAATAAACAAAGTACCTTCTATGCCAAAAATAGCTTATCAGAACAAACATAGAAGTTGAGAACTCTTCCGGAACTATTATTGCTTGATAGTTTAAGACAACAGGCAGGCTTTAGGCCAATGAAATTCGGATCAAGTCACAGATATTGCTATTAGATGATATGAATATCATTTCATTCATTGAAAATTAATCTCTTTATCTTATATAACTTCTTAATATTATGAAGAAAACAGCTTAACAATAAGCTCCTTGACTCCACAATCTATAGTTCAACATACAGTGTTGGACTATTTTATTTCACTGAACTAAATCTCACTCAAATAGAACTCTATAAAATCAAACAAACTCTACCTGAT
>JAESST010000398.1 GCA_016763995.1 Flavobacteriales bacterium
AAATATCCTTTTGTTGTGTAGTAACGTGAATTGATGTCCTTCCCTTCAACTAGGATCTTCCAACTTGCTTTGATTTCAAGAGCTCCCTGACGTGCCCATTCGGGCAAACTACTGTTTGCTAAACTATCCATATATTCAAAAGTGCCTTTTGCGATATCTACACTTTGTTTACAAGCATCGCAATAACCGGTTCGTTTAAAATATTCAAATTCAGATTGATTTAAGCGAGATTCTAGCAAGACATAATTATTGTTTTGGTCGATAACAGGATTAGGTGTGATAGCAAGGTCGTACAATACAAGACCAACCTCTGGGTTCTGATTTAAAAAATAAATTCCTTTTTCTTCAAACCCGCCTAATATGGGTAATTCTTTGCCATTATGTAATTTGGTGTGAATTGGATTTACTGGGTCATCCCAGCTGCCAGGGTCTGTGCCTTTTGCCAGAAACACTTGTCCGGGTTCTAGGTAGGTTTGCCATACAGTATGAAGCGAATCCGCCCCAGGGTCTGTAATATTCATATGCATAGCTGGTTTTCCTCCATTTCCAATTTCAGGCCAGTTATTATCTGCAGGCCAGTTTAAGGCCACAAAGGAATTCCAACCAAATCGTAACCATTCTTCCCTAGAAGGAGGTATTGAATCTACCGGTACTGTTAACTTATCTACATCTGATGGTATTTTCCAGGCATCGGCAGGAATCGGTTCTGCTGTTATCTTCGGATCAGGATTTGATTTACAACTTTGGAAAAGAAGAAAGGAAGTAAATACTAGATATGGGATTGATATGGCTAATTCTTTCATTCTAGTTTTTTGAGGTTTAGAAAGATAAAGCTATTATAGACCGAATATATAACATTTAGTATAAAACTTGCAAATAATTATAGGAAAAGTTTAAGTGTTTAAAGGGGAGTAGGTTAATGTAAAGCTCAATTCGCTTTCGAATAACAACTGTTTTAAGACTGTAGATGTATTTAGCCTATTTCTTTAATATATATCCTCCAAGTTCCTTGATTATAAATCTTTTGAGCTTTTCTTTGTTCAGATTAAATATTTAATGAGTCATAATAGTTTTATTAAAACTCTAAGTCCCACCCTTTGTAGGATGAAAGTCATTTTGTGCTAAATAATGTCAGGAACATTTATTGTCTTTCTTTAAATCCGAAGTTGTAAATCCGAAATTTTGAGGAAAGGAATGTTTTGAAATCGAATGTTATTATAAATACTGATGTTTGAATTTTCAATACTTTCTTCTCTTGAACCTTTCTTGTATTCTTAAAAAGCAAGATTACTTATGTCATTTTTTTGACCAAAGGAGAATGTAGAAAGCTTGTTAAAGGAGGCCTTAGAAGTGATTAAAGGAGACTATAAAATCTGAAACACGCATTGGGATGTGTTCAGGGTATATCAGGCATAAACAGGATTATAAGGTATAATAGTTAGGCTAAGTAAGCACAGTTTTGCTGAGCATTTGGCGAAGTATCATTGTAAAGTCCTAAGAATACACAAAAGGCTATTATGTAGATTCTGCCTTTTGCTGTGCAAAATATTTGTATAAACGTAATTTGCAGGAAGCAGGCAATTAGCGTTTATTTTTCTTATCTGCCAATTAGATTCGTTGTTTGGTTGAAAGCAAAAAAGCTCATCGAAGATCGATGAACTTTTTGATTTAAAATCTGCATTATCAGTATTTCAGGTCGAGCTAATAATCCTTAAATTATTTCTTTTATCTTTTCAAGAATGGCATTTTCATCTCCAACTTTAAAACCTTGCTTATCCCAAACTATTTCTCCAGCTTTATTAAGCAAAAATGAATGTGGTGTACTAAATGCATTCATTTCATGCATTAATTTTCTTTCAACATCTAAATAAACATCAAAATCCCACTTATTACTTTTTACAAAAGGGGCCACTCCATCAGCATATCTAGGTAGTTCTACTGAAACAGCAACTATATTAATACCAGTTTCTTTTTGCCACGTATCGTAAACTTTAGATATTGCTGTTAATTCCTTTTTACAAGGGACACAGCAAGTGGCCCAAAACACAAGGAGCGTTGGGGAATCATTTTTTAGTGTATTTTCTGCATTAATTGACTTCCCGTCTAATGTTTCAATATTTATAGATGGTAATGATTTCAATGAACTCGTTTCTTCAGGTTTTATCATTGAAAATGCAGTGGCGATTATACCAAACAAGACAAACACACTGAGTATTATTAAATCTTTCAAAACATTTATTTTATGAATTTTTTTTAAGAAAAAGCAAGGCTTGATGCTAAGATAATTAGTGTCAAGCCTTTATTTTGATTATTGTTGAGGGAAATTGAATTTTGCATTGATTCCATCCAATCTTTTTACAGATTTTTCTAGGAGTGGAGCTGCTTTCTTAAACTCAGGATCTGCTATTAAACCATAGTAGTCACTAGTGCTACCCCATTCAACAATACCACTCATATCTGGCTGAAGAAGATAGTCTGCACTCGGTAAATTATTGATAGGTTTTAGGCTAGCTACAAAAACTGGAGGCCCATATTTCTTTTTTACTTCAGCAGATTGTTTGAAATATTCAGGAAGTGCTGTTTTCGATTTAGGAGTTAACCATGCATTAAAAAATTCATAGGTTTTATCTTCTCTGAAAGTAACCTTTACATCTTCTTCTACCTTAAAATAAGCTAATTTTATAGAGGTTAAAGCAGCATCTCTAATAGGAAACAATTTTTGAGCCTCTGAATCTGCTAACAATTTATCTCTAGCTTCAATATTTGGCCATTCAAAAATAGCAATCAATTGAGGGTGAATTTCTCCATCAGTTATTGCGGTAACTTCCAGACTCCCTAACATTTTGCCTTCATACTTTGCAGCAAGTGGTAATATTTTGGCAAAATAATCCCGATTTAATTGAACTTCTTTGCCCCCCTCTATTGATGCATAAGCTATTTCAATCACCTTTCCTTCTTTGAAAAGAATGTCTGCTTCTTTCACTTGATGATCTGTTTTAGAATCTGTGCAATTTTTGCTGCATTCGTGCTCTTTTTCAGATGTGTAAGTATTTTTATTATTACAAGCTGTTGCTGTTAAAGCGATTCCCATTATGCCTGAGAACATTAACATTTTGATACTGTTTTTTGAATTTTTCATAATTACTTTTTTTAAATTAGTATTTGTTTGATTAATTGCTACTATGCTGCATGAAGCATTTGTTGCAGCGTTTTTTCATCGGTTATTTTGAACCCCTTTTCAGAATGAACTTTTAAGCCTTTTAATAAGGACTCAATGTTTTTTTCCATTTTGGGTTGGAGAATTAATTTATTTAGCAAATGGCCAATTGCTCCCAGTTTCATTCTATAATACACGGTCAATGATGCCTGAGTATCATGTTCATTCAATTCAACTAGTTCAAACCTTCCTTTGAAGTCTTTAACAGGAGGTGATTTTTCAATGGAGTCAATTTGAAGTAGAAACCCATGCCCCTCATTCCATTGCTTAACTGTTTCCTCAATTTTTCCACTGGGTTGTAATTCACATATTCTTGCGGCTCCAATACCTTCTTTTTTTTCAGTGGTATAATAGGATTTACTCACTCCAGGATGAAAATTTTGTATGGCTCCTAAATCGGAGATAATCTCCCAAATTTTTTGCTTGGGAGCACTGATTTTTATTTGTTTACTAAACGTTGTCATAATCTTTGTTTTTGAATTATGAAGCAAACGTAGAGGTGATTTCAAGCCTAATACTTTTTATGTAGGCAATGGGATGAATTGCGAGAAATGAATTTAAAAAATGTGGTGAATGGGAATAATGTGGTGAATGGAAAGCCTATTTGATGGGATCTATCTAAATTTTAATTCTGAAATTTATTTAACAAAAGAGCTATCGATTTACTTTTAGATCTAGAGATAGAAATTCGAATAGGCAGTGATCTCCCTTTTATAAAAGAGGCTCTTGCATTCCCGGTAATCGTAAGCTCTTGGTTTAGGTTTACCATGAAGCTCTTGTGACAGCGTACAATGTTCTCCAATTCGACTAACTGCTTTTCCATGCTTTTTAAGGTAAGTCGGAGCATTTTGTTTTTTAGAATGCCCGATTCATGCCAATATATGGTGCAGTAGTTATCATTGGCTTCAATGAAAGAAATGTCTTGTGGATCAATAGTAAGCGTTTCTGAAGTGTTAGAAACTAGGTTTATGACTGAATCAGGTTTTCTATTTCTTGCGAAACCTGATTTTTTATCGGATAAATTACACTGTTCTAAAATAACCTGAAAAGCGTGATGTTCCTGAACTTCACTAAAAATTGGATTACATTTTAACTCTGCGGGGAAAACACCTATTCCAAGATCAACTGCCTTGTTTGCATGTTTAAAAAAGGCTTTAAAATCAGATTGGCCCAATTTTACAATGGCCATGGCATAAGCAATTACTCCGGTGTCATTTTTAACATTTAGTTCTTTAATGGAATGCTCTTGTTCTTTACTTTCTTGATAAAATCCTGCCTTAGAATAAGCATAGGATAGGTGTGCCATAGCCATAGGGTTATCTTTTTTATCCTCTAACATTTCTGTAAAGTCTGCAATCGAAGATTCCAAGTTTCCTAAAAACAAATTCGCATAACCCCTATATTCTTTTAAAGATGAAGATTGATTGTCAATATTCATTGCTATATCAATATAATTTAAGGCCTCTTGATATTTTTTTAGATAGATCTGAATTCTGATAATCATGGCAAAATGAGGAAGCGCCAAAGGATCTAATTTTATAGTAATGGTCGAATGTTCCTCTGCCTTAAGAAAATCTCCTTTATGGATGTAATACATGGCCATAATATGATGGGCCTTTATATTTTTCCCATTTAATTTTAAAGCCTGCTCCAAATTGATTTTTGCTTGAGCAAGGTTTCTTGTGTAATAAATATTAACAAAGGCTGCAGAAACATAAGAATCAGATCGTTTATTATTTAGGAGCAGAGATTTACTTACAAATTCTTTAGCCAATTTAAATGCCTGAATGGGTTGTTCGTATCCCATCATTCCAATTATGCAGTAGCAATCTGCCAGAGCAGCATAGGGCAAAGCAAATTTCTCATTCTCTTTAATAGATCTTTTAAACAAGCCAATGGCCAATAATATTTCTGAATAGGAATATCTGTGCCAATGATAAATACCTCTTAAATACTGTTGCTTGGCTATTGAATTATCATTAGATGACTCTTTCAAATTGATTTTCTTACCATTAATAGCAGCAATGATTTTATTTGATATACTATTTAAAGGTTGAGCCCATTTCTCTAGATTAATCTCTGTTTGATTATTTAATAGAAGCTCTTCATTAGCTGTTTTAAAAAGCCGTGTTGAAATTTGATAAACACCATCTTTCAGTTTCACACTCCCTTCAATGATGAAGTCAATGTTATAGCGTTCTTTTATTTCTGAAGGAGGAATAGGGTTATTTAGAAGATAAATACTGGTAGATCGGGAGCTTGGTATTAGCTTAGAGTTGGTTGAAATTAATTGAGTAAGTTCCTCTAAAATTCCTTCAGATAGATAATCTAAATCATTAATGACTTTAGATATAGTATATGGTAGAATTAGAATTTTGGTCATATTTTTTTAGAAATAGAAACTAATGTGAGTCTGTGTATTAAGTCCTATTGAATCCTGTAAATATAATTGTAATCAATGAGTTGATAATTTTGTAAGATTTTATAGGAATTGGTTTCAAAAGTCTAATAAACCCTGAAATTACTCAATAACTTGAGTTCGATTATTGTTAGAAATTCAGATTTTCAGACGTAACAAAATACTAGGCGGATTTTTAGAAATATAGCCTGCTATATTCTAAAAATTCAACGCAGTAGGTAGTTATTTTTGTGAAAGTATTCATAGATCCGTAGAAATCTCATTATTTATCTACGTTCTGAATTATTAAGAAGGATTGAACTCATGTTTATAAGCTCTTATTGAAGGATGCTTGCTCGACTGGTCGCAGTTTCCTATTTTAGGATAGAATCACAAGTCATTTTTTATCACTTAATTCTTTAACTTTAGATAGCCAATTTTTCCAAACAACTTTTTGTGCTTCAAAATCTGAAGTATATGGTCCCGCGTAAATTGCAAGTTTAGAAATAGAATTACTTTCTTCAATTGTATACTTTTCTTCGTACTTAAAACCACTGAAATCGTAATCGATTTGAATAAGTTCTTTTTCGATTAGTTTGCTTATAGTTCCAGTAGATACAATTTTGTTAGGTTCATATTTGAAGTGAACTTTAGACCCAAGTTTCCAATCGGATTCCACAAATGCATTCTTATCAAATTCACTTCCGAGTTCTTTCGCATAGTCTTTGTTAGTAATGAGATTCCAAATTTTAGATGAGTTTGCATTAATATCAATACTAATTAAGACAATTTTAGATTCTTCCATATTTGGTGATTTACA
>JAESST010000399.1 GCA_016763995.1 Flavobacteriales bacterium
AGAGAAGGTATGAAAATCAATGTAATGTTGACTTCCTCCAACTTCAAAAATGAAAACTTCATAGTAATTGTGGCGATGAGGAATAGAAGTGTCATAGGTCCCTTCCTTCGTTAATTGAACTAACTGAAAAGGAATACTCGATTCATCATCAACTAAAAAATTATGGATTGGAATATTTTTCATGTACTAGAACTATCAATGATACTCTTTTTTCTTTGATTCAATTTTTGCGATGATTTAATACAGAACGCTATTGGACATCAAGCAATCGATAAAATCTGTGAGCATATGAAAAAGCAGTCCAATACCAATAATATTAAATGGTTTACGAATAAAGAGCAAGCCAAAATATACAATGATAGCGTAATAGTTATGCAGTGGGTGGAAGATGATACTACATCTATCAGCTTGGAAAACCGGATTAGCTAATAAATGATCTAAGTCAACTAGCATAGTAGCGAGTAGGATGAGATATACTCTTTTCCAATCTTTCTTAAAAAAGAAATAGGCAATAAAGAAAGGGATTCCAAAATGTAGAAAGTAATGAATGAATGCTTGCATTCTAAAGTAGATGTTTAGATAGTCTTTTGCTCAATGTTGATATCTTCTTTATATTCAGGGCAATCTATTCTAATGTCTTGACTTAATAATTCTTTCTCCAATAAATTACAATAATCTGTTGAGCCATTTCTTTGATGAAATTTACATCCAAAACAAGTTCGTTGAACAGTTAAAATACCAATTCTGTTGAGTTTGTATATCAATTCACTTAAGGTCTTAAATACACTTTCCTTTTCTGTCTGAGTAAAGCTATCAATCTGATTCTTCAACGGAATTGCAAAATCATTCGCATCGTTAACTAGCTTTTCACCCAATGAAGATAATTGAATGATGTAACTACGATTGTCAGTAGGACTATAATCCTTAACAAGCATTCTCTTTTTAACCAATACTTTAACAGCATCGCTAACCGTAGGTTTGGTAATATTAAACTCTCTTGCTAAATGACTCACGTTACATAACTCTTCTTTGTGGTAAGCGATGAAAATGAGTAACTGAATTTGAATAGGACTTAAGCCTACAAGCTTGGCTTTCTCCCAAAGTAAAACTTTAAATACTTCAGATACACGTTCAAGTCCTGTTACTATTTTACTTGAAACATCATTCTGTTGCTGATTCGGGTTAAAAATACTGTTCTGCTTCATAAAAAAGTCCCACCAATTAGGTGGGACAAAGTTAGCAATCCTAATTAATTGCAATTTTCCATCTCGATGATAAAGTAGCCATTCTTCTTTATCTGATTTTGTATTCTTTCTGTAGCTTGCTCTATGTGGCAAAAACGACATTCATTAGTTGTCAATTTAGCGGTCTTAAATGGCTTAGTTTTTAAGTAATTCATTCCAAAATCAAAAACGACTTTGTCATTGCTTACTTTACTTGGCACAAGAATGTCAAAGTGCATTACACTTCCATTTTGCTTGTTAACGTAGGTATCCCAAACTGAAACTTTCATCTTTCTAATTCTACTTTAAAAGGCAATGATAAATCTCCGCTAGCGATACTAAATACTTCATAAACACCAAGCATTGGTAAGTTTTCATTGCTTGTATTTACCTTCATAAAGGCAGTTACACCATCGTAGCTAAAATCAATCTTATTGTTGATTCGATAGTCAGGAATCACAACCTTAATTTTATGCTTAGTTGTTACCACAGGATAACCAGGTGAATCCATATACATAGGCATACCCGGATTTGTTGGGGGAAGAATAATTGTTTCATCGGCCTTTTTAAACTGTTTAACTGCCAAGCCTCCTTTTACTCTTTTATCTTCATGTAGGATTACCCAATGAGGATGCCAAATAATTCCATCATTATCGTAGACATTGTCACTGTTCTCATCCCATAAAGGTGTATCATCAAAGTCAGGGTGCGATGTTAAGGCTAATGCGACAATCCCATCCGTTTGATTGAATCCTACATCTGTAGATTTCAAGTTCGTAGGAAATACATATCCTAAAACAGGAGCTCCATCAAGTTGACCAACTTTTGTTGGTGTTGTTTTTCCTGCCGTACCTAATACGGAAATTTCCCAGACTGTCTGTCTTAGATTTGAATTATGCTTTACACTTACCTCCCTAATTGAGAAGTCGTCATTTTTATAGGTTTCTTCTTGTGCAATGCAAGTTGTAGCATTTGTTGAAAGAAGAATGGCTGAAAGTATTATTACAATTGATTTCATGTTGTTTCGATTTTAGACAGTTAGGAGTCTAATTAATATTAGGACTCCTAACTATTTAGATTAAAATTAAGCTTTTACATCTGCCATTGAAGCACCGAAATTGATGTGCAGGGCATTACCGTTTGACGTTACCAAAGCAGGCACTGATTTCACTCCTGCCGCCTCTGCTTCAGGAATTCTTGACTTGTTTTCACCGATGTTTACGATTTCAACATTGTTAGAACCAATAAGATTCACGATGTCATATTCTACGCTTATACAAACAGGACATCCTGCATGATAAAAAATTGATTTACTCATTTTAATTGAATTTTATTTAATGCATTATTGCATTGCAAATATAGTAAGGAATCCTAACTATAAAATATATAAATGCCTTTTTCCCAAATTAAATTGATTGTTGTACTCAAATCAATACTTTCTTAACTAAATAAGTTATTTCCCTTTTAAGACTATTTTTATACACGATATAAAAAACAGGAATCATATCTTTTTTTTATACAAAACCCTAAGAGAAAATAGATGACTGACTTTGATTTCTTTTATATTTCTTGTCTTTTAATTCCAATTGGTTTAATTGGAATTATCATTTTTATTTATAAATACAAGGCTCGTTTGGGCTTAAAAAAGCGTCCCTACTTAGTTCTTTACAATTTACTCATAACTGCATTTCTACTTTCTATCCTTTTTTCAATTGGCGAAACTTACTATCGTTTTTTTGTAGACACAACTGATTCATTTGCGATTAACAAAATCTCTCAGAGATGGAACAAGAGGCATGTTAAACTAAATAATTTTCAATCGAGGGATAATATAAACTATACTGGAAAAATTGCTAAGGGAAAAAGAAGGATTACCATATTTGGAGATTCCTTTACGAGTGGTTACGGAATTAAAGATGTAGATAAAAGATTTGGAAATCTAATTAGAGCCAAGTACCCTAATATTGAAGTTCATATTTTCGCAAAAAATGGAGATAACTCTCTGTTTCAAATGAAAAGAATTCAAGGTTTGATTGAAGCAGGCTATCAATTCGATATGGTAATTCTTGCGTATTGCTTGAATGATATAGGCAACCTTATGCCTGAAACAATTAAAGTAAATAAGGGGGTACGAGCTTTTAATAGTCAACTTGGATTTATTGAGCGTAATAGCTATTTCGTTAACATGATTTCTTTTCGCCTATTTGCATTAAATAATTCTTACTTTTTAGGGTATTCTGATTTTGTATTAAAAGCATACGAAGACACAACTTGGGAAAAACAAAAGGAGATTCTGAACACTATAAAACAGTCGTTAAATGAAGTTGGTAGTCCACTAATTGTTATGACTTTTCCGTTCCTTCAAAAGGAAATAGATCTGTATGAATTTAAAGAAGTTCATAGAATGATAAATGACTTTTGGAAATTAAAAAAGGTGTCGAACTTAGATTTATTGGAAACTTACAAAGCTTATTTGGGTAAAAATTTAACTGTCAATAAATTTGATGCACACCCCAATGAATTTGCGAATAAATTAGCCGCAGAAGCAATAGACAATCTGTTACAAGAGGGCTATCAATATTGATCTTCTAACTTGAGCTTGATTATTAGTTAGAAAATCTGATTTTCAGAAGGGGAAATATACAAGGTGGATTTTTAGGTTCTGTCGCATTAATTTGTTAAAAATTAGGAAGAAATATATTTTTGGAGTAAAACCCTCTCGGTATGTTCAAGCACCATAGATATCCTCGATTAATCATTCTACAAGCAGTGTATTTTAAATTAAGATTTACTTTGAGCTAT
>JAESST010000400.1 GCA_016763995.1 Flavobacteriales bacterium
ATATACATGAGTTTATTAATTATAAGTTCTCTACTAATTGATAACTATTTAAAAAAATCAAATAGACTTGGATTAACGAACTAAAAAAGGCATTTTAGATACATCCAAAATTCAAATAATAAAGACAAAACCACCTAACTCCCTAAGTTAAGGCTCTTCTAACAGTTAATTGAACTCTTAAAAATGGCTATATAGTAGACGCCTCTGAACCGATTAAAAAAGAACTTGACTTGTAAAATAAATGAAAAATAATTTTGAGTAACCGAATAGTTACCTATATTTGTAACTGAACAGTTACTCAACATGAGAAGAGACGTATTTCAAGCCATTGCAGACCCTATAAGAAGAGACATTATCGGTCTATTGGCCAGCCAGCCATTAACCGTAAATGAAGTTGCGAACAAATTCGATGTAAGTCGACCTGCCATTTCGAAACATCTTAAAATTTTAGAAGAGTGCGGTATTGTTGAACTGAACCAACAAGGTAGAGAGCGACTGTGTCAAATACAAGCAAAAAACCTAATCCCAGCCTTTATGTGGATTGAACAATACAAAGGCCTTTGGGAAGATAAATTAGATTCTTTCGAAAATTATTTAGCACAATTACAAACCAAAAATAAACCCAATGGATAATAAAACAGTTACCATCAAGAGAACCCTAAAAGCTCCAATAAAATTAGTCTGGGAAGCATGGACACAAGCCGATCATATTGCTCAATGGTGGGGACCAAAAGGAATGAACACCAAAGTTATTGAGCATGACTTTAAAGTTGGTGGTCAGTGGAAATATTCGATGGAAATGCCAGACGGAAATGAATTTATTTCAGATGGAGTTTACCTTGAAATTGAAGAATTTAAAAAAATTAGTTCCATCGCCAATTTCAGGCCTATGACAGAAGGAGTAGAAATTCAGTCCTTATTCGAAGAAGACGGGGATCAAACAATACTAACTTTCAACATTATTCACCCAACAGAGGAGTATCGCATCCAACAAGAAAAAATGGGAATTCTAAACGGATGGGGATCAGTACTAGATCGATTAGGCTTTTTTGTTGAAGCTTAAAAATCTCTTTCATTAAAAGACAAAAGCCAGATACCTTGTATCTGGCTTTTGTCTTTTAATGTTTTTCAACAGTCCATTCGTTTGAAATACACCAGTATTAAACGGTGTTACTTCCCGTTCATCACACTTTCCTCCATTTTAAATCCCATTTCTTCATATTTGAATGATTAAGGGACTTTATAATTCATTACCATGGAAACTGTATTAACAACTCACCAGCTCTCAAAACACTATGGATCTCACCATGCCCTAAAAGGCATTTCTCTAAAGGTTGAACAGGGTTCTGTTTTTGGCCTATTGGGACCAAATGGAAGCGGAAAAACAACAACTCTGGGTATTTTATTAGACATTATACCTCAAAATAAAGGCAGCTATACTTGGTTTGGACAAAAGCCTTCGCATCAGCTTAGAAAACAAATAGGCTCCATATTAGAAACACCCAATTTCTATGGATATTTATCAGCCGAAAGGAATCTAAAAATATCGGCTGAGATAAAAGAAGTTCCCTTTTCTGACATCGACAGAGTTTTAAAAATGGTTAAGCTATTTGATCGAAGAAAAGATAAATTCAAAAGTTATTCTCTTGGGATGAAGCAGCGCTTATCAATAGCGGCTGCCCTTTTGGGGAAACCACAAGTTTTACTCCTAGATGAACCCACCAATGGACTGGACCCTCAAGGAATTGCCGAAATCAGAGAATTAATTATTGCCATAGCCGAACAAGGCGTCACAATTATTCTTGCTAGCCATATGTTGGATGAGGTAGAAAAAGTCTGTTCGCATGTTGCCATCATTAAAAATGGCTCGCTCATCGTACAAGGAAGAGTAGATGAAATTTTAGACAAGGAGCCCACTCTTGAATTAAAAGCCGACGACATGGATCTGCTGCTTTTAACATTAAAAGAATTTGCCCTTGTTAAAGAGGTAAAACTAAAACAAGGAAGCTATCTGGTAAAACTATCAGAGAGCATATCTAATGCTGAAATAAACACGTATTGCTTTAATAAGGGAGTTCCTCTCACCCACCTTGTTAGTAAAAAGAAAAAATTAGAAACCCATTTTTTAGAAATAACCAATTAGTCATGATTAGATTACTGAGAATTGAACTCACAAAAATAATTTACAACAGAACGTTTTGGATTATTTTAGGTTTATATGTTCTTCTAATGGTTCCAATAGCATTCCAATTAGAAGATTTTTTAAATTCAATTAGCATTAATGGTGGAGCAGACCCAAAACAAGAGCCAGGAGTACCTTTAGGCTCTATGTTGTTACAAAACAGCTCTATCTTTAGCTACCCTGATGTTTGGCATTACATAAGTTACCTGGCTAGCTGGTTTAAATTATTACTAGCCATTATTCTCATTATCAACATTACCGATGAGTATAGCTATAAAACTCTGAGGCAAAACATAATTGATGGCATGAATAAATGGGAAATAATAGGAGCAAAACAACTCGTTATTCTCTTATTGAGCTCTTTTGCTGTTATTATGGTCATTGTCGTAACCTTAATCGTTGGCTCTGCAGCAGAAGGAGTAAATATAACAGAAGGTTCTAGCATTGTACTTTCCTACTTCTTTTCCCTGATTTTGTATTTAAACTTTGCCTATCTATTGTGCACTTGGCTCAAAAAGTCAGGCTTTGTGATTAGCATTTTGTTTCTATACACCTTGGTCATAGAAAACCTTATATCCTTTCAAATCCCTGATAATGTAAGCCAATTTTTACCCATGAACTTACTGGAAAGCTTAGTTCCCAATCCTGTTCAAAAAATATTAGGACAGTCAGTAGGGTATACGCTCTCTGCAACCCATATTGGAGCAAGCCTTGTCTATACATCATTCTTTATTGTACTAATATACTGGATGTTGAAAAAAGGCCATGTTGGAAAATAATCAGATTCTAAGATTTAAAGAATCTAATTATTCTGAAAGGCTTTGTGATAATTCAAGTCCGAACCTATCCTACGTAGAATTGAAAACTTATGAGTCTCAACAATTGTTGAGACTCATTTTTTGTTTTACGTTCATTTGGACAAAACATGCCTTTATTTCATTTTTACTGTTAAAAATAATGTCTTGAGTTTATTGAAAACCTGAGTTTGAGGTCCGATTTGATTCTTACGAGATGCTCTCGTAAAGTATTTGTTGTCATTCATAAGGTACTTAACCCTATCCATTGCAGCAAGGCTTCTAGAATCAACCAATTCTCTATTTTTGTTGTTATGAAAAAAATTACTCAGTTCGTATTCATTGCCACACTATGTGTGTATTTATTCTCAAGTTGTGCTACCATAGTAGGTGGTAGTAAATATACCGCATATGTTCAAGTAACAAACGATCCTAAAGCCAACATAAGATTCAATGGATTAAATATTGGACAAGGTTCTGCCACTATAGATATTTTTAGAAAAGACGCAGCAAGAACATCCTTCGAAATTTCAAAAGAAGGTTGCCCTACTCAAACCTTCAAGTTTGAGAAACGAATATTTAGAGGCTGGTCGCTTGTAGGTAGCTTTCTCCTCGCTCCTGTAATTAGTGGAGTTCCAATACCTATTTGGAATGTAGTCGACTTCGCAACAGGAGCTTACTACAAGCCAGATAAAGGTGATCCTAGAATTATAAAAAACAACTACAAAAACTACTATTACAACCTAAGTTATGATTGTGACAGCCCTGAAGATTATAGCGATTCATCAAAAGAAGTGCAAAACACAAAAGAGGGAAAATTAATAGAGTTAAAAGAGCTGTTTGACAAAGGCATGATTACAAAAGAAGAATACGAAAAGGCAAGACAAGCAATTTTGGCAATCTAATTTCTTTTGTTGTGTTATCTCACACTATAGAATAGCTCCACCCAAAGTATTAAAATCTAATGAGCCCAAGAATAGAGAGCCTTCAAGCGAAGAAACTAATTGGGCATCATCTAAAGGTGAGCTTGATTAATAACCGAACAGGAGAACTTTGGGCCGGTTTTGCACCAAAAATAAAAAGCCTAAAAAATAGAACTTCAAGCGATAAAATTTCAATGCAGGTTTATGCTAGGGACTATTTTAAAAGCTTTAATCCAAATTTAGAGTTTGAAAAATGGGCCTGTGTTGAAGTCAATAACTTTGATGCAGTACCTGCAGAGATCAGCACTTTTACTCTAGAAGGGGGCTTGTATGCTGTTTTCGATCATAAAGGCTCAAGCAGTGATGCGAGTATCTTTCACTACATTTTCTCTGAATGGCTTCCCAATTCAAACTATCAGTTAGATAACCGACCACATTTCGAAATCTTAGGAAAAAAGTACAAAAACAATACTGCAAATTCAGAGGAAGAAATTTGGATCCCGATTCAACTATAAAGTATTTGTCACTATCTAAATGTTGGTCATCCCCCTCAATCAGGGTCAAACGAATTTGTTCTAAAGAATTCCTCAAAGCTGGAATAAACAGAGCGTTAACTAAAATAATCAAGCAAGCGCCAGTGTAAACCTACTCTACTTAAATATCAATGTCAGCATTCTTGTTCAAGGTATGATAACCAACCCTACGAATAGCCATGGGTTTTTGCTCTAGTTAAAAACGGAACAGCATTACAGAAGCACGTTATTTGCTTCAAGCGACAATACGAATAGTACCTAGTGATCACTTATACCCATTCAACAGGCCTCGAAGAAGCCAATCTAACATGGGTACAATCCATTTAGATCCTAATCCTGCAGTTAGAAAAACGAGCTTTGTCCAATTAAAAAACTTCACTGAAAATTCTCAGACGATTCAGTTGATAAATGCTTCTGGTTCCATGGCAAAAGAAATTATCGTAAATTCAAAAGGAACAAGCCTTAACCTTCTAGCTTTATCTAGAGAAATCTATATTGTCCATGTTTCCGATGAGAAAAATTCCGTATCAAAACGATTGATTAAACAGTAAATTAATAGTCAGTATTATTCACACGATTCAATAAAGTTTCTCAATTGAAATCCGATCTTTGTGTTTTATTGATAAGCTCTTATGAAAATCATCCACCCTGAACCAATCAATGCCATCATTTTCGATCTTGGAAATGTAATCATCGATCTAGACATTGAAGCCACAACTATTGCTTTCCAAAACATTTATGGCCTTGATTATGAAGAAAACATGGCAAAGCTAGAAGCCAAGCAGGTGTTTGCCAAGTATGAGACTGGTCATATTTCAACGCAAACATTCCTAAACGAACTTTCTGCCTTTGATGATGCTATTAGTTTTGATGAAATAAAAAATGCGTGGAATGCCATGCTATTAGACATTCCTGAAGAGAATTATAAAATTCTATTGAACGTCAAGAAGAGCTATAAAACCTTTTGCTTGAGCAACACCAACAAGCTACACATCGATTTTATTTACAAGCAGCTAAAAATAGATAAGGGCATTTCTAATTTGGATAATTACTTTGAAAAGGTATACTTATCTCATGAAATGGGAAAGAGAAAACCCAATGTAGATATTTTTGAAGAGCTGATTAAAAACCATCAATTAGATCCTAACACTACTGTTTTTATTGACGATACCGCAGATCATTTAGAAGGAGCAAAACAGGCAGGCTTGCATACCATTCATATGACAGAAGAGTTAAGTCTTAGCTCCCTTTTTAAGTAATTTACTCTTACTACTGACTAAATAAACTCCCGTAAAGATAAAAACAGCTGCAATAATTTTCTCAAAACTCAGTGTATCTTTTTGAAGTAAAATGGCCATTATACTTGCAATCAAGGGTTGAGAATAAATATAGATGCTCACCACAGAAGGACTTAATTCCTTCAATCCATAAATGTTAAGCAAGTAGGCTAAGAAGGTAGTTCCTACTACTACAAAAATAAAGGCAGCCCAAATAGAATCAGTAAAGCCTGTCCATTCAATTTCCTGGAATTCACCAAAACCAAACGGAACAACATAAAAGAATCCAAAAAGGAATACCCATTTAATAACTGTAAGCGGTTTATACTTGCTCATTAGTGGTTTTACCAAAACCAAATAAATCGCATAAGAAGTCGCGTTTAAAAAAATAAAAATATCTCCAACAAAGCCCTCAGAGTTTAAATTTCCAGCTCCTTTATAAAGAATTAATCCTATTGCTCCGATAATTCCTAAAATTATCCCAAATACCTTTCGGGATGTAATTCTCTCCTTGATAACAATTGCTGAAATCAATAAAACCAATACTGGATTTGAGGTCAAAATTATGGCCGCATTAATAGGGCTGGTTAAATTCAAGCCATAAAAAAACATGAGTTGATTCGCGGCTACGCCAAACAATCCACAGACGGCAAGTAAAAGAAGATCTTTCTTTTCAACTTTCTCTTTTACTGAGAATTGAGCAAAAAGCCAAAACAATAGCAATGCTCCCGAAACTCGACAGAAAATAAACCCAAAAGGTTGTATAAAGTCGGGCATCAGATCCTTCGCAATGGAATAATTGAGCCCGTAAATGATGTTTGCACCAAGTATGGCTATATGTGCCCAGAATTTCTTTCCCAATCTATTTATTGAATTTTAGAAAGAAAAGCTTCAACACTCTTTTTACTGTTTCCTACAAAAATTTGATCGTCAACTATAAAAACAGGCCTTTTCAAAAAAGTATATTCCTCTAAAATATATCTTTTATAATCCTCTTCCGTGAGCGTCATTTCGTTTAGCCCCATTCCTCTGAATTTCAAAGCTCTTCTGCTAAAGAGCGACTCATAACTCCCAGACAAATTTTTCATTTCTTCTATTTGCTCTAAACTAATCGCATTAGTTTTAATATCTTGCATTTGGAAAGATTCAGGTTCCTTTATTTGAGCTAAAATCTTCTGACAAGTGGAACAAGTAGATAGGAAATATACTTTTTTCATACTAAAAATTTGAGCTGCAAAAGTAAATCAAAATTAGACTGTAAACTTCTATATGACTGAAAATCCTAAAGCTCTTAAAATTTTTTCTCCCACTAGAATTGCCATCACTATTTTGATTGGACTTGGAGCTGCAAGCTATTTGGTTGCAAAAGATTTCGATATTAAACATTTCGAAAACATTAGCTGGAGTTGGAATTCTACTTTGTGGATCCTAATTGCCATACTGATGATTGCCATTAGAGACCTTGCATACATGGTGAGAATTCGAATTCTTACTGAAGGAAAAATTTCTTGGCGACATAGTTTTGATACGATCATGCTTTGGGAATTTGCATCGGCCATTACCCCTTCTGTTGTTGGTGGCTCAGGAGTTGCTATTTACATTGTAAATAAAGAAGGCATTAGCCTCGGGCGAAGCACTGCCGTAGTACTTTCTTCAGCTTTTTTAGATGAACTCTTCTACATCATTATGGTTCCGATCATTATTCTTTGTGTAGGAGTTTCCAATCTTTTCCCAATAGAAATGCAAAAAGAAGTTTTTGGTGTTGTCTTAGGAACCAAAGGAATCTTTATAGGAGGATATTGTTTTATTCTATTCTTAACTTCCTTTATTAGTTATGCCATTTTCTTTCAGCCTAGAGGCTTTAAGTGGATACTATTAAGAATCTTTAAACTTCCCTTCTTAAAAAAATGGAGAGCTTCTGCCGCTGCTACAGGAGATGAAATTATTGTTACCTCCAAAGAACTTCGGCATAAACCAGTTTCATTTTGGCTGAAAGCCTTTGCAGCCACTTTTGCCTCGTGGACAGCTCGTTTCTGGGTAGTCAACTTTATTATTCTAGCTTTTATTTCAGTTGACAATCATTTACTTGTTTACGCCAGACAACTAGTAATGTGGGTTATTATGCTAATTAGCCCAACTCCTGGAGGTACAGGAATTGCAGAAATTGCTTTTGAGGGCTTTCTTGAAGATTTCATTCCCCTTGGATTAGCAGCTACTCTCGCTCTCATCTGGAGATTCATTAGTTATTATCCTTACTTGTTCATTGGGGCAATTATTCTTCCTCGGTGGATTAAAAGAACACATTCAACGAAAAAAGATTAAAACCCTGAGCTCGATTATTAGTTAGAAATTCAGATTTTCAGAAATGACAATATACAAGATGGATTTTTTAGAGATATAACAAGCTGTATTCTAAAAAATCAACGCAGTATATTTTATTTATATGAAAGTTTTTATCTTTCCGTAGGTCAATAGCTAATGGTATTCTTAAATAACGTTGAAAGGGCATTGTTGTCAATAGTTTATCACGATCAAACAGCTAAGCTAATAGGTCATTCTGAAACTTAATGGTATAACTCCCTTCAACACCATAGTTCCTTTGATTAATTTAGGCTTCCATTCTTTTAAAAGATAGAATATGGCCAAAGATAAAATGCGATTCGGAACAAAGGTAATTCATGCAGGAATAGAGCCTGATTCAGCTACTGGTGCAGTAATGACGCCTATTTACCAAACATCCACTTACGCTCAAAAATCTCTAGGAAATCATAAGGGTTTTGAATACTCAAGAACTAGCAACCCAACAAGGAAAGCCTTAGAAGATAATATTGCTGCTCTTGAAAATGGAAAATATGGTTTGTGTTTTGCTAGTGGGTTAGCTGCTATTGATGCCGTTCTTAAAACTTTAAATTCAGGCGACGAAGTAATCTCAACCAACGATTTATATGGAGGATCTTATCGATTGTTCACAAAGATTTTTGAGAATTTTGGAATCAAATTTCATTTCGTGCCCATGCATGACATGACAGCAGTTGAAGAAGCAATTAATGCAAACACAAAATTAATTTGGGTCGAAACACCAACCAACCCGATGATGAATATCATTGATATTAAAGCTGCTTCAACAATTTCTAAGAAACATGATTTAATCTTAGTGGTAGACAATACCTTTTCAACTCCTTACTTACAAAGACCATTAGATTTAGGTGCCGATATTGTCATGCACTCCATTACAAAATATATGGGAGGTCATTCCGATGTTATTATGGGAGCGCTCATTTGTAAAGATGATAAAATCGCGAAAAAACTGTATTTCATACAAAATAGTAGTGGAGCCGTTTGCGGACCACAGGATAGTTTCCTTGTATTAAGAGGAATCAAAACACTTCACCTAAGAATGCAGCGCCATTGTGAAAATGGAGCAGAAATTGCTCATTATTTGAGAAATCACTCAAAAGTGAATAAAGTATATTGGCCAGGTTTTGAAGATCATCCGAATCATCACATTGCTAAAGAGCAAATGAGCGGTTTTAGTGGTATAATTTCCTTTACTATGAATGGAGATAGTCTTGATGATGCCAATATGGTCATGTCTTCTTTTAACGTATTCACTCTTGCTGAATCCTTGGGCGGAGTAGAGAGCCTCTGTTGTCATCCTGCTTCCATGACACATGCCGCGATACCAAAAGAAGAAAGAGAAAAAGCCGGTGTAGTTCCCTCCCTCATTCGTTTAAGTGTTGGCGTTGAAGACATCGAAGACTTGAAAGAAGATTTAGAACAAGCCTTAGCGCTGATTTAATAGCAACTGTAAAACGAATTCATGTTTATTAGGTCCTAGCAAGCTGAGTTTGATTATTATTTAGAAGAACAGAACTCAGATCACTAATAAAATAGTGTCGCATGAAACACCTATTGGTGCGTAATAACTGTTAATTCTCTTAAAAGATAGACAGAATTCGTATTTTTATAGACTTGATAACTTTACCTAGTATTATGAAAAATTCTATATTAATATTCCTCACATTTCTATCCTCCTTCGCATTTGCTCAAACACCTTCTTGGTGTGGCTCGGATTATATGTTAGAGGCATATTTCAATGCAAACCCTGGATCTCGACAAGCATTCTATGAAGAACAATCTCAAATGATGGAGAGATCTTCTTTGAAAGGGAGTCAAAATAGTAAAGCGCCCTTAATCATCGTGCCAGTTGTAATACATGTATTACATAACAATGGAAACGGAAACATTTTAAAAGCACAAATTGAAGATGGAATAAGAGTTTTAAACGAAGACTTTAACAGGTTAAATTCAGATACAGCTAATACCCGTACAATTTATAAGCCACACATCGCTGATGCACAGGTGGAATTCAGATTAGCAAGAATTGACCCCAATGGAAATTGTACAGATGGAATTGTTCGAGTACACACACCTCTTACAGATGTAGCAAGCAATGCCGTAAAGGCAGTATCCTACTGGGATGCAACAAAATACCTCAACATCTGGCTGGTAAATGACATCGCGATTGGTGGTTCAACTAATGTTTTAGGTTACGCTCAATTCCCAAATAATCCAATCATAACCACTTATGGCGCGGTTATTAAGCACGACGAATGGGGTGCTAATGGAACGGCAACGTCAGATGGTAGAACTGCAACGCACGAATTAGGACACTGTTTTAACCTTCTTCATACTTTTCAAGGTGCTTGTGGGTTTTCTTGCCATAATTCAGGAGATTTTGTCTGTGATACTCCTCCTCAATTCGACGATAATAATAATGCTTGTACCTTTACTTTAAACACTTGTACTAATGATGCACAAGGAGGATCTACTGCAAACCCTAACCCTTACACCACAAATGTTCCTGACCAATTAGAAAACTTTATGGGTTACGGGCTCGCCTGTTTTACTCTTTTTACTCCAGGACAGAAGGATAGAATATTTGCTGCATTTTCAACCTACAGCCACCTTAACAACTTAAGGTCTGCTACTAACTTAGTAGCTACTGGAACAAATAACGGATACGTTGCTCCAACCTGTAAGCCTATTGCTCTTATAGAAGATAAAAACTTAAAATTAGTTTGTATTGGTAGTCAATTAACTTTCGATGAACAATCTTATCAAGGTGCTATAACTTCTTACAATTGGAAATTCCCTGGAGCAACACCATCAACATCGACTGTTGCAAATCCTACCGTAACTTATACTTCTCCAGGATACCACGATGTTACCCTAGTTGTTTCGAATTCAGCAGGTGTTGACTCTATAGTAGTTAGTGACTATGTTTATGTAAATGATACAGCAGTTGCTTATAACGGTTACAATTATTTTGACGGATTCGAGAGTATTTCAGGATTTGGAAATGATTGGATCGTTTTAAGTCCTACAGGAAACGCGAGATGGTTACCAATAACAGTAGCTTCTTTTTCAGGAGTTGGCTCTGTTTTTCTCGATAACCATGGAAACAATAGTACAAATGAAAGTGATTTTCTAATTTCTCCTTCAATTGATATGACTCAAGTAATAAACCCTACTTTTAAATTTAAGTTAGCTTATAAAACAAAGACGGGAGCGAATGATGTACTGAAATGTGCTATCTCTATCGATTGTGGTCAAACTTGGATTACAAGGTTCTTTGCAACTTCAGGAAGCATAAATACAGGAACTAGAACTAGTGCCTTTGTTCCTACTATTCCAAGTGATTGGTTAGACATTACAGTTACTACTACAGCCGCAATACGTGCAAGTACAAACGCAATTTTCAGGTTTGATTTCAAAGCTGGAACAACTTTAGGTAATAATATATTTTTCGACGATTTTAAAGTAGATGGAGCTTCCGTAGTTGGAATCAATGACATCGAATCATTTAGAAAGTCTATTAGTCTTTATCCAAACCCTGTTGTAGATGGAGTTGTTAAACTTGATTTCTTACTAGACAATGATGTGCAAGATGCTTCTATCTTCTTAACAGATATTTTAGGAAAACGTATTAAAGATGTTTACAATGGATCTTTAAATTCTGAAGCGTATCAATTCAATATTTCAACTGAAAAATTATCTTCAGGAGTTTATTTCTTAAGTATTCAAGCAGGAAATAAGAATGTTACCAAAA
>JAESST010000401.1 GCA_016763995.1 Flavobacteriales bacterium
AATCCCTTTTTCATTGTAATTTTTTTAAAATAAAAAACAGACCCACCTAAAAGTGAGTCTGCGGAAATCTTTAATCGTAACTTATTTTTATTATAATATTATAATCCTGTTAACGCTCCACTTGCCTCAGCCCAAGTCCAGTTTGCGAATACAGAGGTATTTGCAAAACCCGTTGTTCCCGCAGAAACAGAAGTATTAATTGCTGGCTCAGCTTGATCAACATAGTTTACTACATCTGCAGCTGCCACATTAATAGTAATATTTGACATTGTCAAAGTATTTCGTGAAGCTCTGCTCTTAGAGTTTACTTTTTGGCCAGCTTTCACTGTTACAAAGTGAATATTTTCTAAAGTTACATTTGTATTCACATCGTAGTTAATTAAATCACCTGCAGCAGTTCCATCAGGTCTTACAGTTACAACAGTGCCATTCTTAATTGTGTGGTTTCCGTTTAAATATGATCCTTCAGGGCCATCTAATTCTAATGGAGATCCTTCCATACCTATTAGTACAAAGTTATCAATCGTTCCATTGTAAGCCATATCAGTATCAAGAGCATCATCTCCATTATTCCAAATTATGATGTTTTTAGCATTTACAGTACCACCATAAAATTCTAAGCCATCATCTGCATTCGCAACAATCTCAATATTTTCAACGATAGTACCATTTCCAACACCACCAAAAGAGATACCATTTAATTCATTACCAGAACCAATACTAGTTCCACCATGTCTTACAGACACATATCTTAATATACCTGAATTATCAGCATCATTCATTCCTCCATATCTGCCATCTAAATCTGTAGCAGGTACACCTTCCATTTGTGCCTCGTCAAAAGACATTGTTGGATCTAAGGTTCCTTTAGAAATTTTTGCATTTCCTAAGATTGCTAAACCTCCCCACTGGCCTTGTAAATCATTTGGCAAAGTAGATTGTATTTCTCCAGGTTGAATTTTATCAAGAATAGAAGTAAAAATAATTGGCTTAGAAGCAGTTCCATCAGCCATCAGCTTTGCTCCTCTCATTACCATTAATACTTTAGCATTTGCTTCTTGACCTTGCGATCCTTTAACAATTGTTCCAGGGTTAATAGTTAACGTCACACCCGATCTAACTTTAATTCTTGAAGTTAAAACATAAATAGTATCCTCCGACCATGTTGTATTAGATGTAATATCTATACCAATTAACTTTTGTGGCGCTCCAGACGCAGTAGGAGTTACAACTGAGTCATCACTATCGTCATCCTTACATGAAGTAAAAGATGCTGACAAAGCACAAGTAAGCATAGCGCCCATCATTAATTTTCTTGATAATCTAAAATTTTTCATTTTTTGTTTTCGATTAGTTTCATTAAAAATTTCGATGCAAAAGAATGACCGTCTTGTTATCTCAATTTAGCCTTACAATTATGAAAAACTTAAGATTACTTTAAGTAATTGTTAAGTCATTTTCTTCGATTCAAACTTTCTAAAACTTTAGCCTTTCGAATTAGAATAATTCGTTATAACCTTTGGTGTGATTATTAAATTTTAGATAATATTAACTTAACACTTAGCATATACACTTCATTTAACTTTAGCTATTGAAAACTTAAGCTATATGTTAAAAGAAAAAATTCTACTTGTTGATGATGAGCCTGACATTATTGAGATAATAGGCTATAACCTTAAAAAGGAGGGCTACGAGATACTTACAGCAACAAATGGAACCGATGCGATTAAAATCGCAAAAAAAGAGACTCCTGACCTTATCATAATGGATGTAATGATGCCGGGAATGGATGGAATGGAAGCCTGTTATGAAATGAGAGCTATTCCTTCATTAAAGGATGCTTTAATTACTTTTTTATCTGCACGAAATGAAGACTATTCGCAAATTGCAGGTTTTGATGCAGGTGCTGATGATTATATTACTAAACCTATCAAACCAAGACTTCTAATCAAAAAAGTAGAAGCTCTGCTAAAAAGAAATTATTCAGAAAAAGGTCTCTCTGAAAAAAGCATTGAGGTTGGAGAGATTCGAATCGATCGAGAAAAATACATCATTACTAAAAACGAAAAGGTAATTCACCTTCCCAAAAAGGAATTCGAATTACTCTCTTTGCTAATAAATCGGCCCGGGAAGGTATTCACAAGGGAAAGTATTATGGACAATATTTGGAAAAATGAAGTTATAGTTGGAGATAGAACAATTGATGTTCACATTAGAAAGCTAAGGGAAAAAATAGGAGAAACCAATATAAAAACGATAAAAGGAGTTGGCTATAAATTCGAAGGATAGCTCTTTAAAAAGGTCAAAAAAAACTGTAGGAGAATCTCCTACAGTTTTTTTTGACCTTTTTATTTCTAAATTTCTCCAGCTACCGCTTCAGAAACATTAATAATATGGTCTCCTACTTTTTCCATTGAAGAAAATAGATTAGCGTAAATTAATGCTCCTTGCATATGAAAATCTCCTCCTTCAATCATCTTAAGATGCTTCTTTCTAAGCTTATTTCTAAATTGATTTATTTTTTTCTCAGCGTCTAATGCCCCATCCATTGAAATATTACCATAATCCGACTCAAGGTTTGTATTCATGACTTTAAATGCCTCTTCAACTAAAGCTAACATTTCATTTAAGCCTTCTCTTTGTTCAGGAGTGAAATAAACCTTTTCTTGCTCTTTCTTCTCCAAAGCTTTTCCAATTTGATAAAAGATATCTCCAACCCTCTCCAAGTCATTAGTGATGCTTAACATTCCTCTCATTCTAATAGATGCCTCTTCACTCATCTCTAAACGAGCTGCTTTACCCAAATAATCAGTAATTTCAACCTCTACTCTATCGGTAATTTCTTCATACTTCTCTAATTTAGAATACATTTTATCCTTTTTCTTACTATTAGAAGAATTAATAACAGTCTTTACAAAATCATTCATTCTAGCCGTTACTGCACCAAACTTGGAAACCTCTTTCTTAGCTTCCAAAATACATAGTTCCGCAGTAGACCCAAGAGGTCCACCGATAAAATCAAGTTTAAATTCTTCATCTGAATCTCCTTTTGACTTTACAGTTCTCTCAGCCAATCTTACTAATTGAGGAACAAACCAAATTAATGCGACAACGTTAATCAAGTTAAACATTGTATGGAACAATGCTATCCCTGTTGCTGACAATTCATTGTTTCCTGAATCGAATTCAGTTCCACTTGACCATCCTACTAATTGACCTATCAGGCCCAAAAATAAAGGGAAAATAATCAACATCCATGTGACCCCCACGACATTAAACATCGAGTGTATTCTAGCAGACCTTTTAGCATGCACATTCGCTATTAAGGAAGCTAACTCTGCAGTAATAGTTGTTCCTATATTCTCTCCTAGCACCATTGCACAGGCAACTTCAAAAGGAATTGCTCCTTTTGCTACCATCGCTAGGGTTAAAGCCATCGCAGCAGAAGATGATTGAATAACAACCGTTACCAAAGCCCCTAATAAAACAAACATTACTGGGCCATACCATACATCTTTAAAATCTAAGAAAAATTGAACGATAGCAGAATCATTATCTAATGATGGCACTGCATCTTTCAATTCACCTAAACCAATAAATAAAATACAAAATCCAACAATTGCTGTTGCCCAAGCCTTGGCCTTTCCTTTTTTAATAAACAACAATGGGAAAGCTAATGCTATTAACATGTATGCATAACTCCCAACACTAACTTTGAATCCAATGATAAGAATAATCCAAGCTGTTATGGTAGTCCCGATATTAGCTCCCATCATAACACCAGCCGATTGTCTTAGTGTCATTAAGCCTGCATTTACAAAACTAACTGTCATTACTGTTGTTACTGAAGAAGACTGCACCAATGAAGTAATTCCAAAACCGGTCAGAACTCCTTTCACTCTATTTTTTGTAATTGTTCCGAGCATTGACCTCAACATATTACCTGAAGCTTGCTGAAGTCCTTCACTCATCAGTTTCATTCCATAAATAAAGAACCCAAGAGATCCAATTAAAATTAAAAGCTTTGCAAGGCCCCAACCTCTTTCTGTCTTAGATTTTTTTGAAGCTGACCATACCATCTCAGATTTGTTCGCTTTATTTTCTTCTATTTTCCCTTTTGGTGCAAATCCAACTTTAAAATAGTATTTCTCATTACCGATTAAGCCCTTTACTTCATACTTGTTCTTAAAAAGTGGAAAGGGTTCAGAAAACATCCAATCACTTCCTTCCATTCCCTTCTTTGCTCTCTTCTTCCCAATTTCAGTATTGTAAGAGATTACAGCTAAAACATCATTATCAGATAATTCTTTAGCAACTTCATAATTAATACTCCAAGTTATCTTAGCGCTCTCTGCCCCTGCCTTTACAACTAAATTCTCAAAAACATGAGCCCCAACGGTATTTGATTCAATTATCTCAGACCAATTATTATTAAACCCAATTGACCATTGAATGAATTTATTCTCCTTTAGGCTATCGATTGTGATTGTTTTAATATCTGAAGAAAAACTTTCAGTATAACTCCAATTTGCTTCGTTTCGATACCTATACTTGACAAGTAAGTTTTGTTCGTTAATAGAAGTGTTCCAATTAAGGTTAACACTACCTATTTTCATCATTCCTTTCTCCCGACTTATATAGTTTTTAAATAAACTTGATTCCTGTTCTGAGAAAACACCTATAAGAGTACTAGCAACGGTGGAGTCAGACTTTTCCGTTTGACCAAAGCTCAATGTTGATAAAAGCGTTAACGCCAATAAAAGTAAATTGAATTTATTTCTCATTTTTTACATGTTTAAGGAAGCAAATGTAATGTAGAGATCTGACCCTTTGAAATGACTAATGTTAAGGAAATATTAAATCTTATGATGCAATCAAACCATATTCCTCCTTTTGGCACCGATACGCCTTATTAGAACTGAGTTATATATGAATTCAACGTTAAGAAATCTTTAAATGTTACTTTCTCCCCATGAAAACATCAATAATTCAGACATCTTTGCACCGAAATTAACATACTCTTAATATTAAATTAAAGATGAAAAAAGGAATAATTCTGCTCATATCGATATTTACCTTAAATACTATTTCTGCACAAACTGTAGTTGATTCCAAATTTGGAAATGGATTATTTAATGTAATAGCAGCGGATTCTAGTTGGAGCATGAAATTTGGCGCAAGATTTCAAACACTTTTTATAGGAGGCTTCGATAACAATGAAAAAGACGGAATTAAAAATGCTAATTCTAATTTTCTGATCAGAAGGTCTCGTTTAAAATTTGGGGGATTCATTTATACTCCAAAACTAAAGTATAAACTGGAATTCGGTTTATCTAATAAAGATATTTCAGGAATTTCTGCCGAGACCAAAAGTACTCCTAGAATCATATTAGATGCGGTATTGAAATGGAATTTTTACAAAAACTTTACCATTTGGGCTGGTCAAACTAAGTTGCCAGGAAATAGAGAACGTGTAATTTCCTCGGGAAATCTTCAATTTGTTGATCGTTCTTTAGTGAATAGCAGGTATAATATCGATCGAGATATAGGTGTTCAACTAAGACACCATTTAAAAGTTGGGAATAAATTCGTTATACGAGAAGCAATCGCCTTTTCTCAAGGGGAAGGTAGAAACATTACCGTTGGAAATTTAGGAGGATATGATTGGACAGCAAGGGTAGAGTTTTTACCCTTTGGAAAATTTGCAAAGAAAGGAGATTATGTAGGTTCCGACAGGAACAGAGAGAAGAGTCCAAAACTTGCTATCGGCGTAACTTATGACATGCATGATAGAGCTGTTAGAGAAAATGGAAATACAAAAACATTCATGACCAATGACATAGGGTATTTCCAAACAGACATCAATACTCTTTTCGCAGACTTAATGTTCAAATACAAAGGATTTTCTGTGATGGCGGAATATGCTGACAAAACAGCAGATGATATTTTTGCAAAAAATAGCGATAGCACTTTAACAGGGGATAATGTTACTGTTGGAACAGGATTTAACTTTCAGGCGGGTTACTTATTTAAGAACAACGTAGAACTAGCAGGCAGATATACTGCTATTGATCCTGCAAAAGAATTAAAGAAGGAAGTTATCAATCAATATACATTAGGAGTTTCGAAGTACCTTGTTGGTCATAAATTAAAAGTACAAGGAGATTTAAGTTACACGACTGAGGATGGACAGGATGATAACATTATGTATCGTCTACAATTTGATCTTCACTTCTAATTCTTAATACAGGCTTTATCTACGAACTTTCTTGTCTACTAATTCCGAAAGTATTATGATTAGAATTAAAAAGGCCACTTACTTAATATCAAGTAAGTGGCCTTTCATTAGCTTTATCTAAATCTTCTTATTTAACAACATCCTCCTCCATCATAATGGTCAGTTGATTTACTAATAAAGATATCTTCTTTTCCTAAAGCTGCTATTGCTCCTGCAGTTTTATCACATATAGCAAGCGGCTGATTCTTTAATAAAGTATGTCCATTGTTGTCGTCAAAGAAATCTTCATCTCCAAAATAAATAGCAGCCTTGCCAGTAAAAATACAAGGTCCATCTTCTGGCATAGGGTCTTTTATAGCAGCAACTTCTATCGATTCAATATAAATTATTTCATCCGTATCATAGTTTTTAGGATCTAGAATACGATATGGCTTTCTCGCTCGAATTTCAATGGTTCCAAAGCCTGCATCTGTAAGCATTTTTACATAATCTTTAATTGGCAAACTACCACTCAAGCAAAGCGCTCTCAATCGATCATCATTTCTGAGAGTCTCATTCATCTCTTGTTCGCATGTAGGATCACTCATTACTAGACGCCCATGAGGTTTAAGCACTCGATACATCTCCTTAATGGCTTTCTTTAAATCTTCCGCCTTAAAAATATTAAACAAGCAATTCTGAGCAGCAACATCTATACTATTGTCCTCAACGGGTAAATTCATTGCATCTCCTTTACGTAAGTCAACAAATTCACTTTTAAACCATAGATTTAATTCTTCCGCTTCCTTAAAATTCTTTTCCGAAGCTTCCAGCATCTCATCTACAACATCAAGTCCTATTACACCTCCCTTCTGACGAGAAAAATAAGAGAATTGTAACAACTCCATTCCTCCTCCAACTCCTACGTACAAAACCTTAGGATCATTAACTAAATCTCTTGCATGAACGGTACTCCCACAACCATAATTCATTTGTTGCATGATTGTTGGAATTTTAAGTCCTGGCAATTCCCAAATAGGGTTTGTTGTACAACATAATCCTACATCAGGAGTCAAAGCCGCTTCTTTGTATACATCATGTGTTGTCTCTAAATAACTCATTTATGTTCTATATTAATTCTTACCATTATGCCTTACAAAGGTACACCCAAGTAAAATCCTATTTAGGAAAGACCATTATATTATAACAAATCGTCGTGCTCTTATCAAATTCTATTCTTTTCTATCTAAGTTGATAAACATAAATTAAGATATTAAATTTGTCTTTAACCATAACTATTATGAAATAGCCCATATCCTTAGTTCATGAAAACAAAAAAAATTTTACTGGTCGATGATGAACCAGATATTCTAGAAATTATAGGATATAGTCTCAATAAAGAAGGGTTCAAAGTTGTAACAGCCGAGAATGGCAAAAAAGCAATTGAAGTTGCCCTTAAGGAAAATCCTGATTTGATTATTCTTGATGTTATGATGCCCGAGTTGGATGGCATGGAGACCTGCATACAGATGAGAAATATTCCTTCTCTTAAGAATACACTTATTACTTTTTTAACAGCTAGAGGA
>JAESST010000402.1 GCA_016763995.1 Flavobacteriales bacterium
ATTAATGCCATGTCCATGCCATCATTTTGAGTGCTGGTTTCAGACTGTTTTAGGCTAAGGATGATCAGTCTTCTTAATTCATTTAAGATAGATGCAGGATCGATAATTCCATTTTTTTCTACAATTTCGCCCAGTAATGTTGTTCCAAGCATGCTCATTAAAGCGCCCGGAACTCCATGGCCAGTGCAGTCAATGGCGGCAATCAACTTTTTGCCTTTGTGTTCAGTATACCAATAGAAATCGCCACTTACAATATCTTTAGGGATGAGCAATACAAATGATTGCGGAAACAACTCTGCCTTTAATTCCTTGGAACTTAAAGCTGCTTCCTGCACTCTCTTTGCATACCTAATAGAGTCAGTTGTTTCAGCATGAGCTTCTTGAATTAGATCTCTTTGTTCTCTAATTTGTTGGGCTTTTTTCTTTAGTAATTTTTGTTTGTATTTTAATTGAATGTTGGATCTTCTCTTTTGACGATAGCCTCTGATCATGCTGATCATAAATAGAATAATCAGTACTAGGCCAGCTAGGATTAAAATACGACTGCTCCTGAGTTTTGAATGAAAATCGGATTTTAGAATAACTTCTCCTAAGTAAAAGATCTGATTTTTTAACTGAAAAGGTCGAATTGATCCAATCCATTTTTCTCCCTTCAAATTGAAAGAAAAATAATCTAATTGACTCTCTTGTTTAATAAATTTCCCTATCTTTCTGTATAGAGGGAGGGGAAACTGTTCGATGGGATGTAATAGGTATTTTTTGATTGAATCAAGAGAACTGTAGGCCTCTTCATTTGGGAGGCTTAACATGAGATGATCTTTTGTTAAGATGAATACCTTTCCATTTTCATCTAACTTAAGTTTAGTGGTGAACTTGCATAGATCTTTTAAAAGTACATCGAATGCAAAAATGTTCGTTTCACCCGAGGGTAATTTCCATTTTTTAGAAATAGTAATTCCTATATCTCCAGTAGTAAAGAAGCGATAAGGACTCGTCCAGAAAACATCTTCTTCAGAATTATTGGCACCAATAAACCAAGGTCTGCTCTTTGGGTCGTAGTTGCTAATTCGAGTAGAATCGCCGATTGGAAGGGAAGTTATTTTTTTGTTTTCAATTAAGATTTTGTAGAACCTGCTTTTGAGTTTATTGTTAAAGAGAGCTGTTTTTCTGGAATACCATTCATTTCCACCTTTCATTAACATTAGCTCTTCGCCCTGTTGGTTGGCCATCATTAAGGCAGAAATTGCACTAGACTTTTCAATTAAGGGAATAAAATTTTTGTTGAACTGTTGAATGTTAATAGGATGGTAGTTTCCGAAGGAACCAGATTGAGATGCAATTTTAATGTGATTCTCGATGGGTTTGAAAAAGCTGTTTAATCGATTAGTGAGTTCCTTTTCTTGTTGAATAAAAGCACTTTTAATAAGCGACTCTTCGGTGTCTTTTAGATTGAGAAATAGATAGCCTAAAATTAGAATGGAGCAGGCTAAAATAATAAAGAAGAAGTATTTAGTTATAAATCTATTGAGTGATAGCATGGCTCGTTCAAGGAATCATAAGGTATATTTAATGAAAATGCTCTTGACAGATTTAAAATTAATGATCTCTAATTCTAATCGACTTTTAAGTTTATAAAAGATTCATTTTTATCCCTTTAAAGATAATAAAATTTTTAGGCGATTACAAAATAAGTGTAGCGATAGTTTTCTTGAAGTTGCTCATTTTGTTCGGAATTATAATTCCGAACAGCTTAGTGTATTCTAGAACACGCAAAGAAAGGAGCCTATCTAGTTTTGTTAGACAATAAGAACCTGGGTTCAGGTTAATAGGAATCTTTTAAGCATAGGAAAATGAAAGCAATTGTATGTACAAAATATGGAGCACCAGATGTTCTTGAATTACAAGAAGTAAGAAAGCCGATACCAAAGGAGAATGAAGTGCTGATTAAAGTCGTTGCCTCTTCTGTAACAACTGCAGATACAATGATGCGTAAAGGAAGTCCTTATTTTGGTAGGTTGTTCATTGGTTTGTTGAAACCTAAGAACTCAATACCGGGAACTGGTTTCTCTGGTAGAGTAGATGCTTTAGGTAAAAGCGTTAGTCTGTTTAAAAAAGGAGACGAAGTTTTTGGAGAATCACTCTTTTATGCTGGCACAAATGCAGTGTATTTGTGCGTGGCAGAAGATGGGATTATTCTAACTAAGCCCGGTAATATGAGCCATGAGCAAGCTGCCCCGGTTTGCGATGGAGCGTTGACCTCGATTAATTTTTTAAAAGAAATAGCGAATGTAAAACCTGGACAGAGTGTATTGATTAATGGTGCTTCAGGAAGTTTGGGAACGGCAGCTGTGCAATTGGCTAAGTATTATGGAGCAAAAGTTACTGGGGTATGTAGCCAGAACAACATGAGCCTTCTGAAGTCTTTAGGAGCAGATGATGTGATTGATTACACTAAACAGGATTTTACAAAAAATGAAAATCGCTACGATGTTATTTATGATACCATTGGGAAAAGTTCGTTTTCTGCCTGTAAGAAGGCCTTAAAGGAGTCGGGTAAATATCTCTCTCCAGTCTTGAGTATTTCTTTGCTTTTCCAGATGTTGCGAACTTCAATAATGGGGAAAAAGAAGGCCCTATTTGCTGCAACAGGTTTGAAGCCTGTCGCCGAGCTTAAGTTGCTTTTAAAAGAATTAAAAATAATGATTGAGGAAAGCAATCTCATTTCTGTGATGGATCAAACTTATTCTTTGGATAAAATTGTTGATGCGCATCGCTACATTGAAACAGGACGCAAAAAAGGAAATGTTGTTATTGCTCTCGAAAGAGAAAAAAGGAATAAGACTTGAAGAGATAAAATAAATTTCATTCTTTAATTAAAAAGCATTGTCTTATAACATTTAAAATGCCATTATATTGTCAAATTGATAATATAATGGCATTTTTTATTAAATCTATATTTGATTAATGTAGATGTAAATTACTGTATATTAAATAGTTGAATAGTTTGGCACGCTCTTAGTAAAGGGTTTTGTCATTGTGAGTGATATTGCTTGCATTAAAACGAATTTAAATGAAAACATTAAAAGCATTAACAGCAAATCAAGTAGGTGAATCTACGCAAGAAGTATTCACAGCCATAAAAAGTAAAGTTGGCATGTTACCTAATCTTTATGCAGCAATGGGAAATTCTCCTCAATTGTTAAAGGGCTTCCTTGCATTCGAAGAAACCTTAAAACAAGGGATTTTCTCAGCGAAAGAAAATGAAGCAATAGCCTTGGCTGTATCTCAGGCAAATAATTGTAATTATTGCCTTGCAGCGCATAGTGCAATGGGTAAAATGTTTGGTTTCTCTGAAGAAGAAGTGATTGACATTCGATTGGGAAAATCAAGTGGAAAATTAAAAGCACTTACCCAATTAGCTACTGAACTAACGGAGGAGAGAGGCAACGCATCAGAGGCTGCAGTAAGCGAGTTTTTAGCAGTTGGGTATTCTCATGAAGCATTGGCCGAATTGATCGGTATGGTGGCTATTAGAAGCATCACCAATTATTTATACAGCAATGGAGCTTTTGAAATTGACTTTCCAAAAGCGGCCAATCTAGAAGAATTAGCAACAGCATAATTATTCCATTTCATAATACATCCATCTTCCTTTAAAAAAAAACTAGGAGGGGGGAGAAACAAGAAAACAAGTTAAAATAAAAACGATGAAAAATTTAAATCTAAAAACAGTAGTAGGAATGATCGGAATGATCTTTATTTCAATGCATGCAAAAGCACAATTACCGGATCCGGGTTTTGTAATTGATGAAACAACAGCTATAGTAATCACCGATCCTCAAAATGATTTTTTAAGTCCCGAAGGTG
>JAESST010000403.1 GCA_016763995.1 Flavobacteriales bacterium
AAAGATTGGATAGAAGACGATCCATTTAATCCAGATATAGAAATTGAACCTATTGAGAGTGCAACTGAAAAAATCCCCAATCCATATTGGGATTTGCTTTCCAGTAAAAGGGTGAGTTGCATATGACCCAGTAAAGGCTCCACCTACTTTTTTTACTTCGGTCATTCGTTCTCGCTCTGAGCGAGATGCAGCATATTTTACGTACACTTCAATTTCTTCTTTTTGATCATTACTAGTTAACTCAGCAACTAATTCATGTTCTGGAGCTATTACCATAAATGAAACGCCAAAAATGGTGTCAGGACGGGTGGTAAAAACTTCTAGTTGATGTGCAGTATTTGATACATCAAAACGGATAGATGCTCCCTTAGATTTTCCAATCCAATTGCGCTGAATTTCCTTTATTGCATCTGACCAGTCAATTTTGTCTAATCCATCTAATAAACGTTGAGCATAAGCAGTAATTCGCATGCTCCATTGTTGCATTTTTTTACGCTCTACAGGATGTCCACCACGTTCAGAAACACCATCTTTAATTTCATCGTTCGCTAAAACTGTTCCTAATGCTGGGCACCAATTCACAAAAGAATCTGCTAAAAAAGTCAAACGATAATCCATTAAGATAGCTTGCTGTTCTTTCTCTGGTTTACTTTTCCATTCATCTGCGGTGAAGGTCAATTCAGAATTATGATGCGCATTCAGCTCAGCCGTTCCTTTTGTTTCAAAATGCGAAACAAGTGTCTTCAAGTCTTCCGCCCGGTCAGTCGCCTTATTGTACCACGAGTTGAATAATTGAATAAAAATCCATTGGGTCCATTTGTAATATTCAGGATTGGAAGTTCTCACCTCTCTGGCCCAATCAAAAGAGAACCCGATTTGGTCCAATTGTCTTCTGTAAGTAGCAATATTTTCTTTTGTCGTAATTTTTGGATGCTGCCCAGTTTGAATAGCATACTGCTCAGCTGGTAAACCAAAAGAATCGTAGCCCATTGGGTGAAGCACATTAAATCCAAGATGTCTTTTATATCTGGAATAGATGTCAGACGCGATGTATCCAAGAGGATGCCCAACATGTAGGCCTGCACCTGACGGGTAAGGAAACATATCTAAGACATAATACTTTGGCTTATCGCTTTTTTCTACTGCTGCAAACGTTTGATTTTCTTGCCAATAAGCTTGCCAGTTCTTTTCTATTTCGGAGAAATTGTAATCCATGATATACGACTTGAATTTGAGCGGCAAAAGTAAGCTTTCAAAGAAGAATGCTTGGCAAAGAGCACTAAGATTTGTTCGTGCTTTGAAAGGCTCGGTAAATTGAGCTGATCTAAAAAGGGTCGTCTAAATCTATTAGACGACCCTTTTAATTAAAATTAACTGAGAAAATATTTAATGGGTAACGATCAGTTTTTTTGTTCCCATTTGGGTTGCTGTTCTAACTTGAAAGAAATAAATGCCATTTGAAAAGCCTGAAACATCAATCGACTTAATGTTGCGATAGAATTTAACTTCTGAACCTGTAATATCGAAAATAGTGATTTCAAAGTCCGACTCATTTAGATTAACATTAAGCATTTGGTTGGCTGGGTTTGGTGATAAGTTAAACTCAACTTCTGAAGAAGCTGTTGCTTGTATTCCTGTTACAATAGTATTGTCGAAGAAATTTTTAACAGAATCAGTAGTCGAGAAAAGTCTAGTTAAAGGTTGACCGATAACTGTACTGGTGTCGTTGTCTCTTACAAAAACGTAGGCATAGTTAATTTCAATGACATCTCCAATGTTGAGTTGTTTTGGAGCTTTAGGGCCTCCTATCATTCTCCTATCTCCTGGAGAATTAATAGATGGCGTTGAATTCAAGCAAGGGTTAATTTCCGTCCATTGAGTGGTGTCATTTACTAAAGTAGGATCTCCGGAGAGTATGAGTTTAGTTGTGTGGGTTGTATCGACACAATAGTCAAACCCGTTTCCTCCGAAGTACATTGCTTGTCCGTTTTTCCAAAACCCTCTTTGATATCCAAGGTGGTGCTCAGGGAAGTTAGGGTCCCCATTTGCTCCAGAACCTACATTGTAATAAACCGAATGATCAATATCATAGTCTAAAAATTGAACTCCCTGTGCTGCAAGTTTGTTTCCATATCCACTTTGTCCACCCTGTCCATTATCGAAAAGAGAACCGTTGTATGAATAAAAAAGATTGTTGGTGCTGTCTGTTCCAATGTAATCGTCACTTGCTCCTCCTAAATCAAAGTCTGCAAATACAGAAAAACGGAAGTCTGAATGGTTGTCTATTGTTGAATTAGATCGGTTGAAAATTTTCACGTTGGAAAAAATAGCGTTGTTAATGGCTGGATTCGGAGAGTCAAATGCATACAATAGTATGTGCATTTCAATTTTCAGACCACCCCAATTGTACAAAAAAATTGGAGGAGCAGGCGGAAGTTGAAGTTGTTCCACTACTATTTCGGGTCTATAGTCATTTAAAATTAATAGAACAGCTTGATCTCCTTTTATGATAGGGTATTCACCATCTAGTGGCTCATAAATATTGTCGTTGTCTAAATCTTTATAAGGAGCTAGGTTCTGCGCAGTATTGGCATTCCCATTCCCAGGCCAATCAAGAATTGATGCAGGTGCTCTATAGCCTGGGTTGTTCCAGTTCTGAATATGATGGTCAATTTCAGTTCGGTCAACCTTCCATAATCGTTGGAAAGAAGAAGAACTGTCTGGAGCTTGATTTACAATATCTACGGGGCCAATTTTAAAGTTTGTTTGATTATAGTCACCCTTAGATAAGGATATATGCCTTTCTCCATTTCTCACACTTTCTGAGCTTAACCATAAAAAAGAAGAGTAGATGGAATGAGAGTTTGATCCTTTAGGTACTTCGAAAGAGGCTTGCCCTGTTGCTCGATTTTGAAATAGATTTCCATCAGAATGTATTAGAGCTCTCACGTTTCCTATGTCAAGATAAGCTGAATCTTGCGCAGAAATATGAATGGAAATTAAAAGTAGAGTGCTAAAAAGTAGTTTTGCTTTTTTCATCGCTAAGTATTTTGGAATTCAACACTTAGACAGCTTGGATTTCGAATTCGCTGCTTTGACTTTTCAATCTCCTATTAAAAATACCTAGAAACTAGTAGATGGCTTTACTGATTTAGTGTGAAGGGATTTCTGAGAGAGAGTGGGATGTTTGTAGGGAAATTACTAAACTAAAAAATGAAACCCAATGGAAGAATTTAAAAGAATAGGAGATATGACTCCAGCTCAATACAAAGTGTTGTTGAAAGAATATTTCGCTCCAGATGAAAAAAGGTCAAAAATGACCGATGAGGAAATCAAAGAATTAGCACAACAATTGAACAAAAAAATCAATGTGCCATTAATCAATGAACTGAAAGAAGAGAAAATTTTCATCAAGATTGTCTTGAAAATTGACCGGTTCTTATATGATAATTTACCGAATGAGTTTTATGATTTAGTAAGAAGCTTAGAGGGAGGAATCGAGGATAAAGAAGCAAAGCGACTCATCAAAAGACTATCTCAATTAGCCAATAAGAAAATTGATATTCCATATATCCCAGAACAATTAGAATATGTTGCGATTCGATTTATTATCGGATTAATAATTAATGCAGCCAGGAAGAAATGGAACTTGAAAAAAGCACAAGAAAATGCTTTACAAATGCATGTGCCAAATAATGAGAATGCGACACCAAATGAGTTAGAGGGTCTTATTATTTAGATCTCATCTTCTTTTTTTAAGTGAGGGCCTGTAAATTTAATTTGCGGGCTTTTTTACTGTATAAAAATTGAAAATACCCAGAAACTGGTAGGGAGGCTTACCAGTTTAACGTGATAATTAAAAAGAATAGCAGGAGCATCTTTGTCGTGTAAATAAATTAAAAAGAATGAATACTGTTTTGTGAAAGTCAATAATAATCTTGAAAAAGTAAGAAAAGCAATTATCTTAGCGATGATAAGAGTTAGAAAATTAATTTTAGGTTGGTAAATACAATAAAATGAAAGCACATGCAATTTTAATAGGAGTAAGTGAAGTAGATGAGAGGCACTATCTATTGCCAAAGAATTTAAACTCTGCACGAGTCAATGTGGCAAATGCGGCGGATTATCTGGGCTCATTAACATCAGAAGAATTTAAGATTGATTATAGAGATGTATTTATTGGATGTAGTGCAAAATGGAGAGCAATAAAGAAAAGAATAAACTACTATAAAGAGAAGTTTAGAGAAGATCCTGGTTTGCTGATTATCTACTTTTCAGGACACGGCTACCAAACGTCAATAAACTTTAAAGTAGAAAACTATTTATATTGCTTTTATGATCAGATGATTTTTGGGAGGGAGATTAAGGAAACCTTAGTTGATTTTAACAGAAACTCTAAATTGGTCTTGATTGCGGACTCATGCAAATCTGAGGGGTTTGGGTTTGTAAAAAGCAGGCAATCCGAGATTAGACGATTGGTTGAATCAGAGTTTGTTAATGATTATGTTAAAAGAGCGCAAACAATTAACTCTAGAGCCCTGCAATATCAATCCGAAATATGTTTGATAGCAGCATCGAGAAAAGGAGTAAATGTAAGTGGAGTTAGCAATACTGAAATGACCAATTTTACGAGAGAGCTTTTATATTTACTTCGACAGAATTCCTTTGATGGGAACTATAGCCATCTTATAAGTTGCCTTAATCTAAAGAAAAAATTAAAGGAAGAGGCCATTATAAAAATAGCTAATTCCGAATCAAATTATTTTTTAAGAAAAG
>JAESST010000404.1 GCA_016763995.1 Flavobacteriales bacterium
GTTTGAGTTTCCCAATCAATTGCTGCTGCATCTGCTTGTTTTGGAAGTGGATTCCCTAAAAGATCTAATTTCTCTTCTCCGATATATTTGTAAAGGCTATCTGATAAAACTTTATTCACCTGCTCTACCAATAGGTTCGTTCCTACCATTTTCTTTACCATGCCCATAGGCACCATCCCTTTTCTGAATCCAGGTAAATTGGCTTGCTTACGGTATTTTGTTAAAGCTACTCCTACTTGTTCTTTATAATCGTTTTCTTGAATCTTGATAGTAATCTCAGCGTTTAGCTTGTCGATGTCTTTTCTAACTACTTCCATGTAAAATTTTGTTTAAAAAAAATGGCGTAAAACAAAAGCTTTACGCCACTCATATGGTGCGGATGGAGGGACTCGAACCCACACGCCGTGAAGCACTAGATCCTAAGTCTAGCATGTCTACCAATTTCATCACATCCGCGTTTCAATACAATATGAACTTTTCCCCTTAAAAAGGGGAGTCAAAAGTAATAAATTTTGATAAATTATAGTCAATATCCCATCAATTATTTTGACAAATACTTAGGCCCTGCCGAACGCACTCAAAACGGACTCATATTGCATCGAAAATTTAACTTGAAAAGAAAAACCCAGACGACTTTTCTCCTCAACAATAACAAAGCCCTCTCTACCTCTACAATTAACTGTAAAACAAACTCTTAATTTTCAACTTACCAACAAGTAATTAACAATCAGCATAGTAACAATAGCAAGGCTTTCAAAGAGTTATCAACAATAAGAAATTTTACTTACAATCGTAATCTATTGTTTATCAGAAAAACAATCACTTATCTTTAAACAAGATTAATCTAAGAAACGTGGTACCTGAAAAACGTATAGAATAGAGTAAGGAATTTATTAAAATCAAATTACTATGAAAAAGCAATTTAACGTAATGCTATTTGCGATCGCATTATTTGCTGGGATTACTACTACGCAAGCTCAAACTGATCTTTTTGTAAACAATAACACACCTTGTGGTTATATGGTACAAATTTACGAAGCGCCGATGGGGGGCTGTATGCCATCATATTCTGTTATCACTATCCCTGTGCCTCCCTTCTTTGTGGGGCCTGTATATACTACAGCTCCAGGTACCTGGGTAGTAGGTGCGCATTTTATTACATTCGGTATTGGTCTTTCCAGTCCTTTACCTGGAGCCTGCATGCTTTACCCTTCAAATGCCAACTTTGTTAATACTTGTAACTTTATGGTGAATGCACAATACACCCAAGGACCTCCTATTCCTTTTTCTGCATCACGTCTACAAATTTGGTAATCATTATAGAATATCATTTTACCAGCAAATAAAAATAAGAGGTTACTCATTACGAGTAACCTCTTTTATTTGAATTAACTATTAGATAAATTCCCTAAAAACTAAAGACCATATAGTAGAAACTGTAAAATATTTCCCCCCATTTAAGAGCTCTTTCATAAATACTTATTTAACTTTCGATTCCTTAAATTATTTTTATGAAAATTGATCCGAAAAAAGTCTCATTAGGTAAACTACACAACACTCTCTTAGGTTCCGTAGGACCTAGGCCAATCGCATTCGCCTCTACTATTGACAAAGATGGCAACAAAAATCTTAGCCCTTTTAGTTTTTTCAACGTATTTAGTGCCAACCCTCCTATTGCTATTTTCTCGCCTGCTAAAAGTGGAAGAACGAATACGCAAAAAGACACGTACAACAATGTAAAGGAAGTTCCTGAAGTAGTCATCAACATTGTAAATTATTCAATCGTTCAGCAGATGTCACTTTCAAGCACAGCCTATGGTAGCGAGGTGGATGAATTTGTTAAAGCAGGTTTAACACCCATTGCATCTGAAACCATTAAACCTTTTAGAGTCAAAGAATCTCCGGTACAATTAGAATGTATTGTAAAAGAAGTTGTGGAGCTTGGTAACGAAGGAGGTTCAGGAAATCTAGTCATTTGTGAGGTGAAACTCATTCATGTCGACGACAGCATTTTGAATGAAGAAGGAACAATTGATCAACATAAAATTGATTTAGTTGGACGTATGGGAGGAGATTTCTATGTAAGAGCTCAAGGTGAAGCTTTGTTTGAAGTACCAAAACCCATTCGCCAAAAGGGAATTGGCGTAGACGCTCTACCTGAAGAAATCAGAAACAGTTCTATTCTGACTGGAAACGATCTAGGTATGCTTGGAAATGTAGAAGTTTTACCAAGCATTGCTGAAAATTCTTTTTCAGAAAATTGGGATAGCAAGCAAAACGCTGCTCAAGATCTCTTGAAAGCTTCTAAAATTGAAGAAGCCTGGAAGGTTCTTCTAGATTAATTCATTCTCTATCGCATATTTCACCAAACCTACAGAGTTTTTACAGCCAGTTTTGCTCAGTAAATTTCTACGATGAGTTTCGGCAGTATGCTTCGAAATAAATAGCTTATCTGCTATTTCTTGAGAATTCAATTCTTCACAAACTAATTTTAAAATGTCTTTCTCTCTTGGGGTTAGCTCCATATAATCTGGATCGCTCTTACGTCGATAGCTTTCGATTAATTCAGACTGGGCTTCCTTTGCAAAGTAGTCTTTCCCATCCATCACCGTATGAATTGCCTCTGCTACTTCCTCGTCGCTTGCAGTTTTTAAGAGATAGCCTTTTACTTTTGCAGCAACAGCCTCCTGTATTTTATGACTGCTTAAATGCATGGAAAGCATCACAATTTTTACGGTAGGATTTATTTTCAAAATTTTAGGAACAGCAGAAATCCCATCCAGTTCAGGCATATCAATATCCAATAGAATCAAATCTATTTCTTGATGCGCCAAATACTTTAATAAATCAATGGCTGACTCATACTTTTCAACTACCTCAATTCCTTCCTTTGAAGCTAGCATAACGCCTAAGCCTTGGCGGAACAATTGATGGTCATCTACGATGGCTACTTTTATCATGTTTTCCGTTCTATTTCGATGATGGCAATTGTTCCTCTTCCCAGTTGGGAATCCAAATGGAAATTGCCGTTTATTTTTTTAACTCTTGCCTCAATATTTCTAATGCCCATCCCATCTATTTGAGTTTTCTTATCAAAGCCAATCCCATCGTCTTCAAAAATTAAGTTAAAGCTTTCCTCGTTAACATTCGTCTGCAAACTAATTTCTGTTGCTTGAGCATGTTTGATGGTATTATTTGTTAACTCCTGCACAATTCGATACAACTCAATTGCAGCTTCTTGTCGAACCTCAGCCAAACCCGATTGTAGAAACAAATTGAATTTTAATTTTCCTGTCCGTTCAATGTTCGCTTTCAATTCTTTTAGAGCAACCCCTAGGCCTTGCTTTTCTAGCAAGCCACTTGACAAATTATGAGCAATGTTTCTTACCTCCATCACAGCTAAATCTACCGTTTTTAAATCTTCCTCATCTACCACATTCCCTTCTTTCCGTAGAGTTAGTTTCAGAGCTGCCAAAGTACCTCCTACTCCATCGTGCAATTCTTTTGCAATTCGCTCTCGTTCCTCTTCTTGGCCTTTTAACATTGCATTTAAAGCTTCAGACTCTTGGTTTGACATCAATTCTCTCATTTCATTCTCTTTCAGTTCCAACTCCAGTCGACTCATTTTCCGCTTTTGACGAAAAGTAGTATACGTAAAAACATATGCTCCTACTATTACTATTAAGCTAATAAGGGCAATGATTAAATAGAACTTATTAGTGGTTTCCCTTTGTTCTTCTCTTAAAGCTTCAGCTGCTTCTTTCTTCTCCACTTGGTATTTTACTCTGGCCTCCATATATTGAATATTCTCGTCGGTCTTCATAGAGATAATTGAATCCTGCAAAATATTATAAATTTGCAGGTATTTTAAGGAGCTATCTACTTTCCCTGCATTTAAGTAATACTTGCATTTATAATAATAGATATCCTTTCTCACTTCAAGGCGAGAGTTGACTTGAGCAATAGAGTCTGCTTTATTCAAAAAATATAGCGCTTTTTCATTTAAGTTTAGTTTCAAGTAAACTGATCCCAACCTCATTAAATCCCAACTCATCATCACCAAGTTGTTAATCTCTACATTTATATGATACGCAGAATCTAAGTACTGAAATGCTTTTTGATTCGAATCCAAGGAGATGTATAATCCACCCAAATTCCCCAATAAATTTGCTCTGGTTTCTTCATAACCTTCAGGAGCGTTATCAAGAGTTTTTAACCCTTGATAAAAAGTAATTCTTGAAGAATTCATTCTCCTTAGAGATTGATAATTCAACCCAATGGTATTGTAATTTGTTGAACTAAGATACTTGGGCTGCCCCATAAGCTTACTAAATTCGAGAGCCTTTTTCAAATAATAGTTGGACTTTTTAAATGCATTTGTATAGTAATATACATTCCCAATATTTGAATAGGATGCCTTCATTTTTAAAGAATCCCTGAGGTTTTCCCTAATTTTCAATGCAATTAAATTATTTTTTAGCGATTCTTCGTACCCTCCCTTGTTAAAATAAATACTCCCTCTTACTGAATACATATCTGATAAAACGAGACTATCTAAAGGTTCTTCTACCTTCAGAAAAAGTGAATCATTAATTCTTTCAGCTTCTGCTATATTGGAGTTAATAAGATAAAAAGCTTCCGTATTTTTCACCTTGAATACTTCCCAAGAACTTTGAGCGTTTGAATTAAATAACAACAATAAAAGCCCCGATAAAATTCGGAGCTTTAAATAATATGACGAGATGCTAACAACTCTAGTCTCCACCTAATTCATTTGTTACTCCGCCTTTTATAGGCTCTCCATCCAAAACATTGTTTTCTTCATCTAGAATTATTATAGCTCCATTATTTACATCAGGATTTGCTGTTCTGTAAAAAAGAGCTGAATTTCCATCAGAGCCCTTTGTTATTGGTATTATATTATTTTCGCCCGAGAAATCAACCTTCACAAGCATTAAATGAATAACATCGTTATACAATTCACTTGTATTTAAGAAGTTTTTAACGGTTGTATAGTTAGGCCCCAAACTACTTAGGTGTTTGTACATAACTTTTTTTAAGACACAAGGATCTGTGTATGTTAATTTTGCATCTACTAATTCTTCCTGATTATCAGGTGTGGGGAAATTTATTATCCAATTCATGTTACATATATA
>JAESST010000405.1 GCA_016763995.1 Flavobacteriales bacterium
AATGATTCACCAACCAATGGCTGGAACACAAGGTCAAGCTTCAGATATGGAGATTGCTGTAAAGGAAGTGTTGAAGATGAAGAAGGAATTATATGATATTATTTCTAAGCATTCAAATCAATCTTTTGAGAAAGTTCAAGAAGATTCAGACAGAGATTATTGGATGTCTGCTCCTGAAGCAAAAGAGTATGGAATGATTGACGAAGTACTTGCCAAAAAATAAACAAGTTAAGAATGATTAATTTTAGCCCCGTCTTAAATTTTAGGACGGGGCTTTTTTTAACCAACTGAACACCTTATGAAAGAGAAAGATAGAATACACTGTTCTTTTTGTGGAAGAGATAAGAAAGATACCAATGTCTTGATTGCTGGGATTACGGGGCATATCTGTGATAACTGTATCGTTCAAGCAGGAGAGATTGTGAAGGAAGAAGTAAAACCTTTGTCGAAAGACTTTAACATTACAGTTCATAAACCAACAGAAATTAAGAAGCACTTAGATGAATACGTGATTGGGCAAGAATCTGCAAAAAAAGTACTAGCAGTTGCTGTTTACAATCATTATAAAAGAGTGGTAAAAAGTTCTTTAATAAAAGACATTGAGTTAGAGAAATCGAATGTAATGTTAGTAGGGGAGACTGGTAGTGGTAAAACACTATTGGCGAAAACAATTGCTAAGATGTTAGATGTACCTTTCTGTATAGCAGATGCTACCGTTTTAACAGAAGCAGGTTACGTTGGTGAAGATGTAGAAAGTATTCTTTCAAGATTGTTACAATCTGCAGATTATGACGTAGCAAAGGCTGAAAAAGGAATCGTTTTTATTGATGAAATTGATAAAATTGCTCGAAAAGGAGATAATCCTTCTATTACCAGGGATGTATCAGGAGAAGGAGTGCAACAAGCGTTATTAAAGTTATTAGAAGGTTCCGTAGTTAGTGTTCCACCTCAAGGAGGAAGAAAGCATCCTGAGCAAAAGTTAGTCGCAATTAACACACAGGACATCTTATTTGTTTGTGGTGGAGCTTTCGCAGGAATAGATAAAATAATAGGGAAACGTTTAAATACAAATGCACTTGGTTTTAAAGCAAAATCGAACTCTGATGAGCTGGTAGAGGAAGAAGATTTCTTACGTTATGTGATTCCTTCTGATATTCGATCTTTTGGATTAATTCCTGAATTGATCGGAAGAATTCCAGTCGTTACACATTTGGAACCTTTAAGTGCTGCTGCATTGAAGAGGATATTAACCGAACCAAAGAATGCTATTTTAAAACAATATGTTAAGTTGTTTGAAATGGATGGATTTGAGTTAAAGTTTGACAAAGAAGTTCTAGACTTTATTGTTGAAAAAGCAATTCTATACAAATTAGGCGCAAGAGGATTAAGATCTATTTGTGAAGCAATTTTATTAGAGTATATGTTTGAATTGCCAACCAGTGAAGAAGGTACTGATAAAGTAATTCGTATCAATTTAAAGTATGCGAAAAGAAGGTTTGATAAATCGGCTTTCAAAAAATTGAAGGTCGCGTAATTTAAAAACGAAACATAAAAAATGCCAAACGAAAGTTTGGCATTTTTTTTATGTTGTTATTCTGAGCCTCGTATCGCTGCTCTCAATTATTCTTTAAGCTAAATCTAGTACGAAGAACATATAACAATATCGTTTTAATCTAATTTAATACCTGTACTTTCATCTAGATGATCAATATGTACAAACTTAATTACACATAACTGAACACTTGGAGAACATCTAGTACAATACCAAGCCTTTCTATCTGCATTGAATTTTAGCTTACATCCGCTAGTACAACCGTTATCTTGGCAAGAATATCCAGCTGGTTCGTTGAGTAGATACAATCTGCCGGCTTCTTTTACCACTTCAAAACCAATTTGAATATGACCGTTTGCATCTTTTCCTACTAGTAGCATTTCATTTTCATCAGTTTCGCTTTTCAAAATGGCCAATTCAGTAAGAATTGCCTCATTTTTTAAAGTTTTAAGAGCCTCCTCGTACTTTTTAAGCAAAAATGCATCGTTATAAAAACTTAAAACGTTGTCTTCTTCTAAACCAATTTCCACTCTAAAATCGGATGATGAATCAGAGGTCGAACTGTTCCAGTTACCGTATATGGTAGTTGATGCTATTAATATTACTGATTGAATAATTAGGGATTTGTGTATTGTTTTCATAATAATTATAGATTTGTAAGTAGTAATAAGTTTAAATGAAGTATTCATTCAAACCTTACTTAGCAAATATATAATACTAGTTTGTAGTATATTGAATGTTAGTTGGTTCAAAAAATGAAGGGTGCGAGATTTGCTACTTTTTAAATTGAGTAGGTGTTATTCCTTTATGCCTTAAAAAGGCACGATTAAAAGAAGCTTTTGAACCAAAACCAGATTCAATAGCGATGTCAATCATAGGGTAATCTTTATATGGAGCATCATTCATCATCTCTATAGCAGAATTTACTCGGTAACTATTCAGGTGATCGGAAAACGATAAACCACTATCAGCTTTAATAATTTTAGATAAGTATGATGGACTTAGTTTCATTAAGGAAGACAATTCGAGTAAAGTTAATTTGCTTTTTAAAAAAAGCTGTTGGCTTTTCATTAATTCCTCCAAAGTTGAAATATGCTCTAAAGGAGACTTTACTTTCGGTTGGCTAACTTCAAAAGCTAAGGGAGAAATGATAGAAGCTACTATTTGAAAAGCAGACATATCTACGTGATTGTAAAAATGAGTTGAATGATGTTCACTATCAATAACACCTATTGGCTGACCTTTAAAAATTATTGGAACCGCTAATTCAGAAGAGGTATTGGGGATATCTCGAATATAAGAAGAGCAGTTAGATATATTTTTTATCAGTTGTACTTTTTTAAATTTAGCAGCAAAACCTACAACTCCCTCATTTAAGGAAAGAGCAAAAGGAGGGTTAAAAGAGTTTTTAATCGTTTCTTTTATTCCAAATGTAAAGTGCTGGTATAGGTGTTTTTTACTAGGATCATATAAATATAGAATAAGGTCTTCTAATTGTAATTCTCTGAATAAATTTTTGCACGTTTCATAGAGCATCTTGTTTGCCCCAATGCTTTTATTAGTTGCTGAACATAAGGCCATTAAGGTCTTTGTGGATAACTGTTTCAATATTTAAAATGAATCTAAGGGAATGATTATTTCAAATATACAACATATATAAGTGGTTGTCAATGAGGTTTTTTGAGCTTAAATTATGCTTTCTTCTATAAATAGAATTATTGACTTGAGTTTTTTCTGGAGTGATCTCAAATTTTTTTCCATTACAACATAGCTAAATTGGTTTTCTATTAAGAAAAGAGATTATAAACAGCTTATATGATGGGATGTTAATTGTATCGAAACCTAGATAAATCGAATTGATTATTTAATTCTTTGGTAGCTTTGAAAGCTAAAAGCATAATTGTGCTTCTCGTCTTTATCGTGGAACTTTTCTGATTTCAATTCCCAAATAGCAGGGTCTAGTTCCGGGAAATAGACATCTCCCTCAATTTCAGCATGGACTCTAGTCAAATAAATGTGATCTGCAAATGGCATACTTTGACGGTAAATTTCTCCACCTCCAATAATCATGAGCTCGTTCTCTCCGTTTTGTTTTGCAAAATCGATGGCTTTCTGAAGATCAAAAAATATCTCTGCTCCGTCAAATTTGTATTCTTGGTCTCTGGTAAGTAAAATGTTGGTTCTGTTTGGTAGTAGTCTACCGAATGACTCTAGGTTCTTTCTTCCCATTAAAATGTGATGCCCTTTGGTGGTCTTCACAAAGAACTTCATGTCGTTTGGAAGTTTCCATGGAAGGTCATTATCTCTTCCAATTACATTGTTTTCTGAAGCGGCTACAATAAGGGATATTTTCATCATTGATTTAATTCCAAATTTGGTTTGATTCTGTAAGGATGATGGGTTGTTCATCTGTTATAAGAATTGTATGTTCATGTTGTGCGATAAAGCCTCCTTTATTACCAACTAAGGTCCAGCCATCATCTAGCTCAACTGCTACAGTTGATTTAGTTGCGATAAAGGTTTCTATGGCAACAGTAGTGTTTTTTTTGAATCGTTCCCGATTACTTTTTACCCTATGGTTTAGGATGTTTTCTGGCTTCTCGTGCAAGCTTCGCCCAACGCCATGGCCTGCTAAATTTTTAATGACTTTCAAGCCACGTTTCTTTGCTTCTTTTTCTATCAAATAGCCAATGTCTGCTATTTTAACCCCGCCCTTAATAGTATAAATTGCTTTCTGGAGAATTTCTTTAGAGGAATCTACAAGTGCTTGATGATTATTGATATCTGTTCCAACAATGAAAGAACCACCATTATCAGACCAGAAGCCACCAAGTTCAGCCGAAACATCTATATTTATCAAGTCGCCTTCTTTTAGTATTTTTTTATTCGAAGGAATTCCATGAGCTCCTTCTTGGTTAACACTGATACAAGTATATCCAGGGAAGCCATATGTTTCATAGGGGGCTGATTTTGCACCATATGCTTTCAAAATCTTTCCACCAAATTCATCTAACTCTTTGGTCGACATGCCTGCCTTAGCATATTCTCTCATTTGTTTTAAAGTAAGAGCAACAGCTTCGCTTACTTTTTTCATCCCTTCAAGTTCTGATTCTTTTGTAATAGACATGCTTAGCTTATCATAATTGAGTACAATACTTAAACAGCAACTGCTGCTTTAATGTGTGGATGCGGATCGTAATTCAATAA
>JAESST010000406.1 GCA_016763995.1 Flavobacteriales bacterium
AGTTAACCTAGTACTGACTACATAATAAGAGCCGTATGAATTGAGAGGTTCACGTACGGTTCTGTGAGAAGTTAGGGGTGAAATTCCCCTTGCTTACTCGACTATACCGCGTTTTTATCATTTCAGAATCTAATGTTTTCTGAGGAAATACTTCTTCACTAATATTTATGAAATCTTTGTCTTTGTAAAATCTAAAGGTCCGGATTACAGAATCTAACAAAAATACTTCTTCATTTTTCTCATTAGTGGTCATTTGTGTGCCTACACCTGTCATTGTATAAGTAGAATCATTAATAAATGAGCCATAACTATCTCCATCTGAACCTCCATCCCCTCCTGTACTTGCAACAATATTATTACTCAATAATTTATCTTTTTTGTTATAAACTAATAAATGTAATGTGGCATTACCGCTTTCCTTATGTTCAACTATTAATGTAATTATCTTTTCTTCTTTACTGTTTTTCTGAATTGAAAAATATTTATAGTTCTTTTCATATGCTATTTTATAATTTTGTTCAACATTCTGTAAATAGTTGTCGTAATCTTTTTTATTTAATGTCTTTAACTCACTTCTTTTACCATAATCCCAATTTCTTAGATCAAAAGAGCTTAATTCTTGAAAAGGGAATTTTGTTGAGTCTATAAAATCACTTTCATGAATCGACAGGTCTTTTTCAAGCTCTTTAGTTTTATTTATCAAATAGGAACCTGTTAGAGATGAAATTATCACGAAAATTATTATAAACTTCATTCTTAATATTTTCTAATACAAATCAATAGTTTCATTCAAATCTCTTTTTCTTGTTTCTCCAATGTGGTATAACACCCAAATATGGTGCGTAGTGAGTTAAGTAAAGATACTATTTGCTTGCCTGAAGGTAACGTAGGTTAAAAACTAATTAGTAAAAATAGTAGAGCGATTTTGTAATTAGGGTTTTTTACAAAATTCGCTTGCGAACTTTACGGGGTATCAAGGAATTTGAATCTGCTCAGAGAACCTTATCAGGAATCTAGCGTAAACATTATTAGAAAGAATTAAATACTAGATTCTAAATCTATTAGGTTTAAAACTTATTGCTATTTGGCTGCTTAAACAGATTATTCTTACTGATTTTCATAATCAGATTGATTTAATGCGACACTACGCCACTTTTCTATTATTCGTATATAATTAGTCTAATTTAAAACCATAGTTATTAATGGGGAGTCAGTACTTTATAGCTAATCTTTCAATATGAATTGATTACATTTGTATCGAAATTCTACTACCTATTTTTTGTAATAAACGTGTTAATTAAGGAGTTTAATTATAGATCTCAAACGCATGAAAGGGTTGTTCACATTTGTATTATTTCTTATTTCAATTTTCAGTTACGCAGGAGATCCTGACTTATTTTATTTTGTTGCTGATAGCGATAATCATTTATATTCAGTAGACAGAGTAACTGGCACAGTTATAGATATTGGTGCCACAGGGGTTTCAGACATTGAGGCAATTGCATACTATCCAATTCCATCAGCAAATCAATTGTTTGCGGCAAACGGTGGGGAATTTGGTTCATTAAACGTAGCAACTGGAGCATATACCTCAATTGCTGATATTGATGTAGCTGGGCAAATAAATGGTGCTTTAGGAGCTCAAAGTATTACTGATGTTGATGCTATGATGTTGGATGGGCAAACTTTTATTATTTGGGCAGCACAAAGAAATAGCCCCAATGATTTATTGTTTCAAATTGATCCAACTACTGGACTAGTAATACGAAGTGCTTTTGGTTCTGGTATTGATTATATTGTTGTATCAGGGATTGGAATAAATGTAGATGTGGATGATTTGGCGGTTTCTCCTAAAACAGGGAGAATGTACGCCTCAAATAATGATGGGGGAACTTTAGATAATTTAATTGAAATTAACAAATACAATGCAACATATTCAATTATTGCTGCTTTATCAGAAGATGATGTTGAAGGATTGGCATTTCATAATGATGGTACTTTATATGGATCTGAAGGCGATATTGATCGTTTTAGCGAGATTAATTTGATTACAGGAGCAATGACTAGTCAAATCACCTTAGCCGGTGGTGATATTGAAGCTTTTTCAGCATTAGTTGCTGATGCTAATATAGTTAGTGGAACTGTCTATAATGATGATGATTTAGATGCAATATTAGATGGAGGAGAAACTGGTATCGAGGGAGTAACTGTTTATTTATACATTGATAATGATGGTGATGGGTTGATTGATCCTGAGGATACTAGGATTCAAACAACTACAACCGACTCCAATGGAGACTATGTGTTTTATTATGCATCTACAGCTGAGCTTTTGGTTTCCACCAAATTTAGCTCATATCCTGCTAGTTCAGCATTAACAACAGATAATTTGGAATCTGCAAGTTTTACCGACAATGTTAATTTTGCAGAAGTTGATGCCAATAACAATTTTGGAATTGGAACTGGCCCTGACTGCGATGGAGATGGCTTACCAAACTTTTTTGAAGGGGCAAATAATTCAGATATAGATCCAATATTAGATAGCTGTGATTTAGATTCAGATAACGATGGAATACTAGATAGTGTTGAGGGAATCGAAGATTTTGACGATGATGGTATTCCTAATTATAGAGATCGTGATTCTGATGATGATGGTATTCCAGATGCAATTGAAGCAAATCAAGGAGCTGAACCAGCTGGTTATAGCTCTATTGAAGGAAATATTGTAGGTACTGATTCAGATGGAAATGGGATTGTAGATTCAAGGGAAACAGGTGCAGGTACAGGTGTTATGGTATCTCCAAATCCGGATTCTGATAATGATGGTAATCCAGATTATTTAGATTTAGATTCAGATAATGACGGAATATTGGATATTCTTGAAGCCGGAGGAGAAGATTCGGATTCAGATGGTCAGGTAGATGGTTTAATTGACGCTAATTCAAATGGATTGGATGATCGAATAGAGTCCACACCACTAATGATTCCGAATACTGATGAAACTTTTGAAAATGCAAATGGCCTAACAAATTTGCCAAACTACATTGACATTGATTCAGATTCTGATGGAATTGATGATACAAGAGAGGGATATAGTACAGTTGATTATGCCTTTCCCACTTTATTAACAGATACCGATTCGGATGGGATTATTGATTTCTGGGATATTTCTACATTTGCGACCCCAATTACACCATATGATAGAGATTCCGATGATATCCCTGATTATATAGATGATGACTCTGATAACGATGGGGTTTCTGATTTAATTGAAGGGAACGACGTCAATGCTGATGGAGTAGTTGATGTTGTATTATCTGGAGTTGATGCTGACGAAAATGGATTAGATGATGCTTTAGATGGCTTATGTGGAGAACAAACGGTTTATGCAACGGTAAATGACTATGCTGAGGAAGATAATTCAGATGGCTCTGTTGATCTAGGAAGTAGTGATTTAGAATTAGTTAATGAATCTGAAAACCAGACTGTAGGTGTCCGTTTTAGTAATGTAGATGTTAATCAAGGAGCTACTGTTACTTCAGCGTATGTTCAATTTGAAACCGATGAGGTTTCAACAGGATCAATTACCATTACTATTCAAGGAGAATTAGATACAGACGCAGATGCATTTTCTACAAGCACTGATGATGTAACGGATAGAATCCCCACCACAGCAAGTGTTAGTTGGACTCCTGATGATTGGAACACAGTAAATGAAAATGGTACCGATCAAAGGACAGTTAATATTGCATCGATTATTCAAGAAATCGTGAGCCAAGGTGGGTGGGCAAATGGAAATAGTTTGGTATTAATTTTTTCAGGTCCTACAGGAAATAGAAGAACTGCGGAAACAGATCCACTTTTAATTATAAGTACTGAGTTTGAAGCAACACCTACTTTGACGTTTACATCAACTGATTATGCAGAAGAAGATAATTCAGATGGCTCTATAAACTTGGGAAGCTCTGATTTAGAATTACCTAATGATGGAGGGACCAATCAAACCGTAGGTATTTTTTTTGGTGGAATAAATTTAGATCAGGGACAAATTGTAACATCTGCATATATACAATTTGAGGCAGATGAAGTAGGAACAGGTTCTATTACCTTATCTATAGAGGGGGAATTAGAATCTTCAGCAGATTCTTATGACTCTGATGTGAATGAAGTTTCTGGACGAAATACAACGGTTGCAACACCGGTTTCTTGGAGTCCAGTTGATTGGAATACAATAGGAGAGGCAAGTGCTTCACAACAAACTCCAGATTTAACGAATATTGTTCAAGAAATAGTAAATCAAAGCGCTTGGGTAAATGGTAATAATATGTCTTTTATTATTACTGGACCGGCAGGTAATCGAAGGACAGCTGAAAACGACCCAATCCTAGTAATTGAAACTACAGCCTCTTTTTCAATTTGTGCCTCAGGAGTCGCACATCAAGATTTTGATCTAGATGGAGAAGATGACTTTAGAGATACAGATGATGATGCTGATGGAATTCCTACACTGGCAGAGATACCTGATACTGATGGGAGCGGAACTCCTGATTATTTAGAATTTGATGGCGATGAGTGTGGATTAGGTTTTATTAGAATAGCATATACAAATGATTATACAGGGGTAGAAGAATCAGAATTTGGAGTTAATAATCCTGGAAATTTTACTGGAACCCCTGATGGAAGTGTAGCTAGATTTAATTCGAATAACGATGAATATATCATTGATTTTGAACAAATTTACCCTGCAGGTTATAAATATGTAATTACTTGGAGAGAACGTGCTAGTCAATCTGGAACCGCTGAAATTGTGGTAGCAGAATCAGATGATAATACAATTTTTAGCGGACGACAGGCGAATGTTACAACAAACGCAACAAGCTTATTTAATGATACGATTATCTCTCAGTTTGACTTTCAGTACATTAGGTTTAGGCTAGAAGACGGTTTTAGCTCCACCGATTTTGAAATAGATGCAGTTGGTGTTTTAGTACCATTATGTGATCTTGATTCTGATGATGATGGTATTGCTAATTCAATTGACATTGATGATGATAATGATGGAATTTTAGATGTAACCGAATTAAATGGATGTACTTCTGGTAATGCAGATGTAGTGATATTAGCGACCGGAGTTTTTGATGGAGGAGCAAATGCTTTAGGCCCTTTTGATGGGAATACATCTCAAGTAAATTTGGGTGACGTATTAACTCTAGATTTAACTGATGTAGTGCCTGCAAGCACATATATACGCTTGCGGATGCAACGAGGTAATGATAACCGAATATTGGTAGAAGGTTCAACTAGCAGTGGAAGTGGATTTGGAGATGGAGTAACTTATGGGAACACCTCAGCAGACAATGATATGCCTACTGTAAGTACTTTTTATGATTTTCTTTATCAAGTTGGTGCAGGTGGAGCCCGTTATATCCGTTTTACAAGAGAAGTAGGAGAAACCTTAATAGATGCCGTGTCTTATGACCCTCAATGTAGCTCTGTAGATACTGATGGGGATGGTGTACAAGATTATTTAGATCTTGATTCTGATAATGATGGAATTCCAGATATTCAAGAAGCCGGCGGTTCAGACAGTGATACAGATGGTGATGGGAAAGTAGATAATCCCACAGATAGTGATGGTGATGGTTGGGCAGATACTTTTGATTCAGATGATGGTGGAACAGCATTAACAGATGGAGATCAGGATGGAGATAGTTATGAAAATAGAATTGATTTAGATGCAGACGACGATGGAATTGCTGATATTATTGAAGCTGGAGGAGTAGACTCAGATAATGATGGACAAGTAGATTCGACTACGGATACAGATGGAGATGGTTTTGCTGATACATTTGACAATGATAATAGTGGTACACCTTTACCCATTACAGATGAAGATGGTGATGGTATACAGAACTATTTGGACTTAGATTCTGATAGTGATGGAATTATAGATAATATTGAAGGGCAAACAACAGCTTTATTTTTAGCACCTATTGGTACAGATACGGATGCAGACGGATGGGATAACCGCTACGATTCAGATGATGGAGGAACTGCAATAACGTTAAGTAATAATGAAGGTTTTGGGAATCCAGATTATCTAGATGATGATTCTGATGGTGATGGACTTAGAGATTGGGTTGAAGGTTTTGACGACGACGAAAATGGAGATGCTTTAAACGACCTTATCACTAGAGCTGATGCTTATGAAGTAGCAGCAGGAAATCCAAATCATTATGTTAGCTCTGATGATGGAGATGGAGACGGCGTTCCAGATTTCTTAGAAGATGCAGATAGTGATGGGATTCCTAATTTTTTAGATTCTGACCATGCGTTTTATCAAGATACGGACAATGATGGTTTGGTTAATCTTTATGATGGTGATAATAATGGAGCAGTGAATAGCACACCTGGATCTCTCCCTAATGGTGACGCAGATGCAGAACCTGATTTTAGAGACATCGACAATGAGATTTCACTCCCCATCCAATTAATCAGTTTTACCGCAAATAAAGCAGGAGAAGAAGTACAATTAGATTGGACTACGTTAACAGAAATCAATAATGACTACTTTACTATTGAAAGATTAAATGAGAAAGGCATATTTGAAGGTATTCAAATGCATGCAGGTGCAGGGAACAGTAATAAAAGCTTGAGCTACCAAGCTTTTGATAAGCACCCATCAAATGGATGGAATTATTATCGATTACGCCAAACTGATTTTGATGGTAAAACTGAAAGCTTTAATATCGTCTCAGTATATTTTGAAAGCACAAATATTTATTCGAAACTAAGCTTATACCCTAACCCAACGAATGGTAAAATACTCTATTTAAAGTTGCCAAGTTCAACAACAGGTAGACATTTAATCGAAATCTATAACTCTTCAGGTCAATTTATTGGAAGCTCGGAGCTTCAAGAATTAGAATTAGAAAGTCTGACAACTAAAAACTTAATCTCAGGCTACAATCTTGGAAGTGGAATCTATTATCTAAAGGTGATTAGCCAAACTTCTTCCACAGGGTTGAACTTTATTGTAAAATAAGAATTGAACTTGCAACTAAACTTAGAATAAAAAGGTACGCCACTTTTTCATAGTATTCGTGTTCTAATTCAATTTGTTTCTCTAATGGGGGGCTACGGTTCTGTCGCATTAATTTGTTGAAAAACAAGAAAATATATATTTTTGATGTAAATCCAGAAATATGTTCAAGCACCATAGAAATCCTCGATTAATCATTCTACCATCCAAAGATGGGTGTTTAAATTTAGTTCGATAATCGAAAAGAACATGTATAAAAGGAAGCAGTCAGTTGGCAATAGTTGATTTTCTTCTTACCAAGAGAAGACAAAGGATATCTGCTCAGAAATTTTTCAATAAAGCCATTGGAAATAATGGCAAACCGAGAGTCATTAAGATAGACAAGAACGGCTCCAATTATTCAGCTATTAAAGTAATAAATAGAAGAAGTTATTCTGTAAAGAAGATCAAGATAAGGCAATGTAAATACCTCAATAATATAGTTGAAGAAGACCATAGAAATATTAAAAGAAGGATAAGTATCTGTACAGGATTTAAAGAT
>JAESST010000407.1 GCA_016763995.1 Flavobacteriales bacterium
ATTGTAGCTACCAAAATCGGGGAGCCATTTCTTATTTTTAACGCGTGATTGAAGCTTTTCATATTCCCCAATTCTATGTTTTGCTAAGTTTCTTCTAATAGCTGTTGAAGCCGACTCTTCGTACAAATAGATTGGGACATTTAGTTCTGTACTTACTTTTGCTGCGAATTGATTTACCAATGGAATAAGTTCTTTCATTTCAATTTCTGAAATGGGAACAAAAGGACAAACATCGCAGGCTCCAATTCTTGGATGTGCTCCTTTTTGGACAGTCATATCAATCATCTCTGTAGCTATCTTGATGGCTTGATAGGCGGCCTCAAAAATTGAATGAACTTCGCCAGCAAAGGTAAAAACAGTACGATTGGCTGCATTTCCAGAATCTTGATGCAATAGTTGTACTCCATCGATTTTACGAATGGCTCGAGCTATTGTTTCCAAAGTAAGGCTATTCACACCTTCACTAAAATTGGGAATACATTCAATAATCCGTTTCATTGATTAGATTTTATTGGCACTTTGCTCTAATGAAATCACTTGCTAAATAACACAATAGTTTACCAACTTGGTCATTTGAACCTTTTTGTAAAGAAGGGGCTGCTTCAGGTAGATGTAAATAAATAGAGTTGATAAATCTACTCGAATGGTGGATATATTTTCTAGCTTGTAAGGTGCTCACTCCAGAAGGCGTTTGTGCTGAAGAAGGGATGTTTTCAATGGCATCACAATCTAGTTCTACCCCAAAAGGCTCGGCACCAACATGTGTTAAGCTAATGTCGATGGCATCTTCAAAATCAATTTCTTCTCTAAGGAAAATTGCTTCATAAGTTGAATAATCAACCAAGTCATTCTCCATGCGGTCAATCATTTCTTGCGAATTGTAATTCTCATGCAAACCAACAATAGAATATTTATTCAAATAACCTTCAGCCTTAGCGTATGAAAATCCATTTCCTGAATGTCTACCTTCTAATTTTCGATAGTCAGCATGTGGATCTAAATTGATGCAATTAACAGCTTTACCTAAGGCTTTCGAGCTTCCTTTTAATAGTCCATAAAAGTTGTTGTGTCCGCCACCAATCACGATAGGTGTTTTGCCTGCTTTAACAATTGTTTCAATAAGGTCGCTTACGGCTTTATCGATTATTTCCACCACTTTTCTAAGTTTTTCAGGCTTTCTTGATTTATAATTTGGAAGGCTTGAGAAGTCAAAAGAGCCTAGCAATATAATATTGCTACCCTTCAGGAGTATGGTCTCTTGGATATTAAGAAATTTGGATAAAAAGGCTTGCCAAGCAGAGTCTGATCCGCCTTTACCGCAGTTTGCACGTGGTCCAACATCTTCGGGAATCCCCAAAATCACAAATTGGGCAGGGCAGTTTTTCAGGCCATTTTCTAAGAAATCTGTTCCTGCTAACATATTCTCGCCAATTTTTTGTTCATCTGCTCTTTCCGTACAAAGTTTCCAGATATCTTCTGATTGAAATAAGTTGAAATGCATACTAATATATTTTTCCATTTATGATGACTGATTCAATTGAATCTTTCCCAAAAGAATAAGGAAGATAGGCAACTGAATTGATTGGCTTCGTCAGAATAAGGTTCGCTTTTTTGCCCTTTGAAATACTTCCTAGTTCCTTTTCTAATTCCATAGCGAAAGCCCCGTTGATAGTAGCGGCATTAATTGCTTCTTCAGGAGTCATTTTTAACTTGATGCACGCCAAGGAAATAACAAAATTCATATTGCCTGAAGGAGTTGACCCTGGATTGTAATCACTTGCTAAAGCAACTGCAACACCTTCATCTATCAACTTCCTTCCTGGTTGATATGGATCGCTTAAAAAGAAAGGAGCTGAAGGGAGTAGGGTTGCAATGGTATTTGAGTCCTTCAAATATTTTATTTCTGCATCGTTTACGACTTCAAGGTGATCAACTGAAAGCGCATTGTTTTCAACGCACAATTCTATTCCTCCCATGCAGTTAAACTGATTGGTATGAATTTTAGCTTTTAATCCATATTTGGCTCCAGCCTTTATGATTTGTTCTGTTTCTTCTACAGAGAAGGCAACTTTCTCACAAAAAGCATCGATGTAATCTGCTAATCCTTCTTCAGCAATTTTTGGAAGCATATCATTAACAATTAAATCAATGTATCCTTTATGATTTTCTTTGAATTCAGCAGGGTAGGAGTGGGCTCCTAAAAAACTTGCTTTAATTGGGATGGGGCTTCTTTCTTTTAAGCACTTAATAACACGGAGCATTTTTAATTCTCCATCAACAGATAAGCCATACCCACTTTTAATCTCTATAGCTCCTGTCCCCATTCTAATAACTTCATTTAATCTACTCCAAGCAGAATCAAAAAGATCGGCTTCAGAAGTATTTTGAAGTTTTTTAGCAGAATTTAAAATCCCACCTCCAGCTTCTGCGATTTCTTGATAGCTTTTCCCTTTTAGGCGCATTTCGAATTCCTCTTCTCTGCTGGTTGCAAAAACTAAATGGGTATGCGAATCGCACCAAGTTGGGAGTACGATTTTTCCTGTAGCATCTATTATCTCTCCTAAGAAGTTGGGACAGCTTGACATTGTTCCAAAATCCTTGATTATATCATTCTCTATGAGTAACCAAGCATTTTCAATAGAAGATATTTGCTTCATAGAGTCACCTCTTAAGACTTTTGAAGCATCGGAAGTTTGGAGTAGGGATTGGATGTTTTTAATCAGCATTTTGCGAATTTATTTTGAGACTATGAAAATAAGAATTACCCATCAATTGTGAAGAGTTCTTGTATTTATCATCAACAAAAAAATGCGCAGGTTCCTGCGCATTTTTAATTTTTTATGGGAGAATGATATTAAGCTATATTCGTGTAAACAGCCTGAACATCATCGTTGTCTTCTAGTTTATCTAACATTTTGTCAATGTCTTTCATCTGTTCGTCGTCGAATTCAACAGGAGAGGTAGGGAAACGTTGTAAATCAGCTTTGGTAACCTCAATGTTTCTTTCTTCAAAGGCAGAAGTAAGGGGCCCAAAGTCAGTCCATGCAGCATATGCGTAAGCGGTTGTTTCATCTACTTCAATTTCTTGGAGTCCTGCATCAATTAATTCAAGCTCTAATTCTTCTGGATCTAGTCCTTCAATGATTTCAAATTCGATTACTGCTCTTCTATTGAACATGTATTCTAAAGAACCTGTTGGAACAGTAGCCCCACCCGCTTTGCTAAAATAGGATTTTACATCAGCTACAGTTCTTGTGGTATTATCAGTTGCACATTCAACAAATACCTGAACACCATGAGGGCCTTTTCCTTCATAGTTTACTTCTTCAAAAGAAGCTAAATCTTTTGCTTCAGCTCTTTTAATGGCATTGTCTATGTTCTCTTTGGGCATGTTCTCACCCTTGGCATTTTGAATAGCAGTTCTTAAAGTAGCATTTGTCTCAGGATCCATTCCTCCTTCCTTTGCTGCTAAAGTGATCTTTTTAGCTAGTTTTGGAAAAATTTTAGACATTTTATCCCATCGTTTTTCTTTTGCTGCTCTTCTATATTCAAATGCTCTTCCCATAGTTGTAATATTTCGAATTGTAAATTAACTCATTCTTATTAATTCAAAAAAGCTTTTGGTAATTGAAAATGTCCTTCTTAATTCTATTATTTGCATGCAATTAAGCCGCTCAAAAAAGCTATTTTTGTTTCCATGGCTGGAAATACCTTCGGAACACTATTTAGATTAACCACTTTTGGTGAATCTCATGGAATTGCTATAGGGGGAATCTTAGATGGATGTCCTGCAGGTTTATTGATGGATATTGAATTTATTCAGCAGCAATTAGATTACCGAAAACCTGGGCAATCTAAATTGACAACGCAACGAAAAGAAGAAGATCAAGTAGAGTTTCTTTCAGGAATCTTTGAAGGAAAAACCACTGGAACTCCCATTGGCTTTTTGATTCAGAATAAAGATCAAAAATCAAAGGATTACAGTCACATTAAAGATACTTACCGACCTTCACATGCGGATTTCGTGTATGAAGAAAAATATGGGAATAGGGATTACAGAGGGGGAGGGAGATCTTCAGCACGTGAAACCGCATGCAGAGTTGTTGCAGGAGCAATTGCTCAACTATTATTGAAAGAAGAAGGAGTTGAGATCCATTCCTATGTGCAACAAGTTGGACATTTAACTTTGCTAAAAGAGTTCCAAGACATTGATTTTTCGAAAACATTTAAGAATGATGTTCGATGCCCTGATGAGACGGTGGCAGAACAAATGGAAGAATTAATTAAATCCATCAAAAAAGATGGAGATACCATAGGTGGAACAATTCAAACTTTGGTGAGGAATTGCCCGATCGGTTTAGGAGAGCCAGTGTTTGATAAATTGCACGCCGATTTGGCAAAAGGCATGATGAGCATCAATGCAGTAAAAGGATTTGAGTATGGTTCCGGCTTTTGTGCTCCAGAAATGAAAGGCTCACAACACAACGATGAGTTCATTCGAACAGAAGAAGGAACCAAAACAAAGACCAATTATTCTGGAGGTATTCAAGGTGGAATTTCGAATGGAGAGCAGATTTATTTCCGAACAGCATTCAAGCCAGTTGCTACCATTATGAAAGATCAGGATAGTGTAAATAAAGAAGGAGAAAAGAAGACAGTAAAAGGCAAAGGACGGCATGATGCTTGTGTGGTGCCTCGCGCTGTACCAATTGTAACAGCTATGACCGCTTTGGTATTGGCGGATCATTGGTTAAGAAGTAAAACGAGTAAGCTATAATTAACATTATTATCACAACATATTTTAATTTTTTCATGCAAAAATTACTGACATTATTACTCCTATCACTTTGTTCCCTCATAATTAACGCCCAAATAGATTCTACTCATTTTGTAACGACATGGAGAACCTCAAATCCAGGATTTACAAATGACAGTTCGATAGTCATTAATACAGTTCCTTTTGCAACTTACAACTATGATGTAGACTGGGATAACGATGGAACCTTTGACGATTTTGGATTGACTGGAGTAGGCATTCATCAGTATGCTGATACTGGAACATATACTGTCAGAATTAGAGGGCGCTTTCCTGAGATATTTTTTGGAACTAATTTTCCTGGCACTAACGGATTTGATAATCAAAAAATTATTTCCATTGACCAATGGGGAACACAAATTTGGCGAGAACTTGAAAGAGCATTTGATTATTGTAACAACTTAGAATATAACGCAACAGATGCACCTAACTTAGATAGTCTTACCTCATTAAGGGATATGTTTAGAGATGCATCTAAATTTAATGGAAATATAAATAATTGGGATGTTTCCTCAATAGAAGATATGACAGGTTTATTTACTAGGGCTATCTCTTTTGATCAGCCATTAGATAATTGGGACGTTTCTTCTGTTACCAATATGATTGGCATGTTTTTCAACGCAACTTCATTTAATCAGCCATTGAATAACTGGGATGTAGGTTCAGTTAAATATATGGGGAGCATGTTTGAAGATGCCTCTTCATTTAACCAGCCATTGAATAGTTGGAATGTAGACTCTGTTCTATTTATGGCTTATATGTTTGGAAATGCCTCATCGTTTAACCAATCGTTGAATAATTGGAATGTGTCTGCAGTAACTAATATGATTGGGATGTTTTCAGGAGCGACCTTATTTAATGGGGCTTTGAATAATTGGAATGTATCAGCTGTAATTGATATGTTTCGAATGTTTAGGGGAGCTTCTTCGTTTAATCAAGTTTTGAATAACTGGAATGTATCCGCTGTAACAGATATGACTCAAATGTTTCAATGGGCACTCAATTTCAATCAACCAATAGATAATTGGGATGTTTCCTCTGTAACAAATTTAACATATATGTTTGAAGGGGCTTCATCGTTTAATCAGCCTTTAAATAGTTGGTCTATTAATTCAGGTGCAAAATTATGGAGTATGTTTGAAGGGGCATCTTCATTTAATCAACCCTTAAATAATTGGGATATGAAATCTGCAGATTTTTTATTTTATATGTTTAAAGATGCAATTAGTTTCAATCAAAACTTGAGTTCTTGGGATATTGATTCTGTCTTAGATATGACTCTAGCATTTGAGAATTCAGGACTGTCAACTGCTAATTATGATAGTATGTTAATAGCTTGGAATAATAAGCCACACCAGATGAATGTTCAATTTGGTGCTGGGGGGCTTACCTTTTGTAATGGCAATAATGCAAGGCTGGATTTAGTCATAGATGGCTGGACTTTTTCGGGAGATTTGTATAACTGTGGAATTGTTGGAATAGATGACTTAAAGACTTCAGCTCAAAACAAGCTAAGTATATCACCAAACCCTAGTTCAGGCCTTGTTTCAATTATGATGGAAGAATTTCCGTTCAATGAATTTTATTTTGTTTCTGACCTTAAAGGAAGAGTCATACAAGAAGGTGTTTTAACAAGCAAAGCATCACAAGTTGATTTTTTTAATTTATCAGAAGGATTATACTTTTTAAGAGTAGGAAAAGAAACTAAAAAGATGATAATAAGTAGGTAATATCTCGTTCTTAAAGTTTTGATAATTCTGTCGTTGTTTTTCAATCTTCATAATTTCTACAAGGCTTTTAGAATTAGTAGTTTTATTCCAAATTTTACCTTTAATTTCTATGAAAAAATTAGCATTGCATTGGCAGAATATCATTGGCCTTTTTTTAGGTTTAGTATATGGATTGATTGCGGCAAATTTAGGTTGGCAAGACTTTACGGCTGATTGGATTGCTCCTTGGGGCAAGATTTTCATCAGCATGTTAAAGATGATTGCAGTTCCTTTAGTGCTAATTTCATTAATCAACGGTATCTCAGGCTTAAAAGATGTTTCCCAGCTTTCTTCTATGGGTGGAAAAACCATAGGTATTTATATTGCTACCACTGTGATGGCAATCACCATTGGCTTGGTAATGGTCAATATTATTAAACCAGGAGATTCTTTTTCCGATGAAGTGAAACAAGAATTAGTTAGTCAAAACGTGGATAAAGCTCAATCTGCAGAAGATAAAGCAATAGCTCAGAAAAATTCAGGCCCACTGCAGTTTTTAGTAGATATGGTCCCTTCAAATATTTTTCTATCTGCAGGGAATAACCGTAATATGTTGCAGGTTATATTTTTTGCACTCATGTTTGGAATAGCAATGATCATTGCGCCAGATCAATCAAAAGTTGAACCCATTAAAAAGTTCTTCGATGCAGCGAATGAAGTCATTTTAAAAATGGTTGACATTATCATGTATTTCGCTCCAGTAGGCGTTTTTGCCTTATTGGGAAACATTATGGTTGAACTTGCTGGAGATGATCCCGCAGCAGCAGTAGAAATTCTGAAAGGTCTAGGAGTATATTCATTGACGGTAATTATCAGTTTGGCTATCATGGTTTTTGTTATGTACCCTTTAATTCTGAAATTCTTAGCAGGTTATTCTTACAAGAAATTTTTTCAAGGAATAGCACCAGCGCAACTGTTGGCTTTTTCAACCAGTTCTTCTGCAGCTACTCTTCCATTAACCATGGAAAGATGCGAGGAAGAATTAGGAATTTCTAATAAAGTGGCTTCCTTTGTTTTGCCTTTAGGAGCTACTATTAATATGGATGGAACAAGCTGCTATCAGGCTGTTGCAGCTGTATTTATAGCACAAGTTTATGGAATGGACTTAGGGCTTTCAGAACAGTTAACCATTGTGTTAACTGCTACTTTGGCTTCGATTGGTTCTGCCGCAGTACCAGGAGCGGGAATAATTATGTTGGCTATTGTATTGGGTGCTGTTGGAATACCATTAGAAGGAATTAGTTTGATATTTGCCGTAGACAGAATTTTGGACATGTGTAGAACAGTTGTTAATGTTACTGGTGATGCTACTGTTGCAACAATTGTTGCTAAAACTGAAAATGAATTGATTTTAAGCCCTGTAGAACGTTAAAAGAATAATAAAATGAAAAAATTTTTAAAAATAATTGGAGCCTTTCTAATTTTAGTCTTGGCTAGTCTCATTGTCTTACCCATGATTTTCAAGGATGATATTGTGAAGTTGGTGAAGGATGAGGCAAATAATGCCTTAAACGCTAAAGTTGATTTTGGAGATTTTGATTTAAGTCTGATCAAGAGCTTTCCTGATTTTTATTTTGGAATTGAAGCTATCTCTGTTACAGGAGTTGGAGAGTTTGAAGGAATAGAATTAGCGACTGTTGGAGAGCTGGATTAAACAGTAGACTTAATGTCGGTGATTAGTGGAGGAGCGATTAGCATCAAAAGTATCAACATTATTGAGCCAAGTATTCACGCGAAAGTATTGGCAGATGGAAATGCGAATTACTTAATTGTAAAGGAAGACTCTACAGCTATTGAGGAGCTTGAAGAAGATACAGAAGAAAGTGGAGGAGCATTCGAATTATCCTTAGAGCAATTTGAGATTAGAGACGCTTCAGTGATCTATGATGATGCAACTCTACCTGTTCACATGTCAATCGATGATTTTGATATGATTTTGAAGGGAAACTTTACTGAGAACATTACAGATTTAGATATTAAAGGAAGTGTAGCCGCACTTAATTTAACCTTTGATGGAATTCATTACATGAATGATGTTAAAATCTTAATGAACATTATGATGCAAATGAATTTGGAAGAGATGAAATTCACCTTCAATGAAAATGAGCTGAAAGTAAACGAACTTCCTCTTGGTTTTGATGGTTGGTTGGCAATGCCAAATGATCCGATTGATATGGATTTAACTTTTCATGCAAAAGAAACCGATTTTAAAGAAATTTTATCCATGATTCCTGCTGCTTTTGCAAAAGATTTAGAAGGAGTTGAGACAAGTGGAAAGCTAGACTTAAACGGGTATGCGAAGGGAACGTTCATTGATGAGACATACCCCGCATTTGGAATTAATATGAATATAGATAATGCTAGTTTCAAATACCCTGACCTTCCAATGTCAGTTGATAACATTCAAATTAAAGCAAGTGTAGAGAGCAAGGATGGAGATTTGGATCATACAATTGTCGATGTTCCTGTTTTCCACTTAGAAATGGCAAATAATCCATTCGATCTTGACTTTTATCTAGCGACTCCTATGTCTGATCCTTTTATTCGAGCAGGAATGAAAGGGAAATTAGTGTTGGATAACATCAAGGATATTGTTCCTTTAGAAGAAGGAGATGAGCTTTCAGGAACTTTTAATGCTGATATTTCACTAGAAGGAAATGCATCTACTTTAGAAAATGAAGACTACTCCATTTCTGTTGAAATTAAGTCGCTAAACTCTAAATTTTTAGAATTAAATCTGCGTTTACCAAGGCATTTGGGTGATAAAGAACTCGAAACTCGAACTCTTTTTTCTGAAAAATTAGAAAGAGGAA
>JAESST010000408.1 GCA_016763995.1 Flavobacteriales bacterium
ACTTTTGCTCCTAACATTACCTTAGTCGCATAATTTACATATGGTTCTCTATATGCTTTTGAAATGAAAGGAACTGTTCTAGAGGCTCTTGGATTTGCTTCAATTATATACACCTCCTCACCTTTAATCGCAAATTGAATATTAATTAATCCCTTTGTTTTTAATGCCAAAGCAATTTTTCTGGTATACTCTTCAATTTTTGCAATAACGGAATCACTCAAATCAAAAGCTGGTAACACTGCATAGGAATCACCCGAGTGAATCCCTGCTGGTTCAATGTGTTCCATTATTCCAATGATATATACATCCTTTTCATCGCAAATAGCATCTGCTTCTGCCTCAATAGCGCCTGACAAAAAGTGGTCTAATAATATTTTATTACCAGGCAAGTCTTTCATTATATTAACGACATGTTCTTCTAACTCCTCTTCATTGATAACTATCTTCATTCCTTGACCGCCTAATACATAAGAAGGTCTTACCAATAATGGAAATCCTATTTCTTTACTAAGCTTTATCGCCCCATCAGCATCCTCAATAGACCCATATTTAGGATAAGGTATATTATTTTCCTTTAATAAATCTGAGAAACTACCCCTATCTTCGGCTAAATCAAGAGCTTTATAGCTCGTTCCAATAATTTTTATCCCATATCGTTCTAATTTTTCCGCCAATTTTAATGCAGTCTGTCCTCCAAGTTGAACAATTACCCCCTCCGGTTTTTCATGCTTTATGATATCATATATATGCTCCCAGAAAACAGGCTCGAAGTATAATTTGTCTGCTGTATCAAAATCCGTTGAAACAGTTTCAGGGTTACAATTAATCATTATGGTTTCATATCCCATTTCTTTCGCAGCCATAATACCATGTACACAGCAATAATCAAATTCAATTCCCTGTCCAATTCGATTTGGTCCAGAACCTAAAACAACAACCTTCTTCCGATCAGTTGAAATCGATTCATTTTCTTCTTCGAATGTACTGTAATAATATGGAGTCTGAGCCTCAAATTCGGCGGCACAGGTATCTACCAGTTTATAAACTCTATTGATGCTAAGTCTCTCTCGTAAGGAATAGACCTCACTCTCTAAACATTTCAATATATGCGCTATTTGACGATCCGCATATCCTTTTTGCTTAGCCTCCAACAATAAGCTTTTAGGCAATGAGTTTAAAGTAAAATTTCCTATCTCATTTTCTAATGCAATTAACTCCTCAATTTGTTTTAGAAACCATTTATCAATTAACGTCGCTTTGTAAATCGTAGATAAAGGTATTCCAAGTTTTACTGCATCGTACAAATGGAATAGCCTGTTCCAACTAGGATTTCTTAGACTATTCAATATCTGCTCTTGGTCCTTTAGCTCCTTCCCATCTGCACCTAAGCCATTTCTATTTATTTCAAGAGACTGACATGCTTTTTGCAAAGCTTCTTGGAAAGAACGCCCAATTCCCATTACCTCACCAACCGATTTCATTTGCAGCCCCAGGGTTTTGTCAGGACTATCGAATTTATCAAAATTCCATCTTGGAATCTTTACGATAACATAATCCAAAGTTGGTTCATGATATGCAGATGTTGTTTTGGTTATCTGATTCTTCAGCTCATCTAAATGATAACCTATTGCTAATTTGGCCGCAATTTTTGCAATTGGATAACCTGTTGCTTTAGAAGCCAATGCGGATGACCGAGAAACACGTGGGTTAATTTCAATAGCAATAATGTCTTCTTTCTCGTCGTTGCTTACTGCAAATTGGACATTACAACCTCCTGAGAAATTGCCAATAGAGCGCATCATATGAATGGCCATATCTCTCATTTTCTGATAAGTTGTATCAGAAAGTGTCATTGCAGGGGCAACAGTAATAGAGTCTCCTGTATGAATTCCCATAGGATCCATATTCTCAATTGAACAGATGATAATTACATTATCATTTGAATCTCTTAATAGTTCTAGCTCATATTCTTTCCATCCTAAAACAGCCTTATCTATCATTACCTCATGAATAGGTGATGCATGGAGGCCTCTCGTCTATAATTTATCAGATTCCTCAGTAGTATGAACAAAAGAAGCTCCAGTTCCTCCTAAGGTAAAAGAGGGCCGGATTACCAATGGAAAACCAATTTCTTGAGCAAAGTTCTTTCCTTCTAGAAAGGAATTTGCAATTTTTTGCGGAGCCATACCAACTCCAATCTTAATCATCAATTCCCTAAATTGCTCTCTATCTTCTGTAACATTAATTGCATCAATATTAACGCCAACCATTTTTACATTGAACTTTTCCCAAAGTCCAATTTCATCACATTTTATAGCTAGATTCAAAGCCGTCTGCCCACCCATAGTAGGTAATACTGTATCTATATCAGGGTGTTCGGTCAATATCTTTTCAATCGAATCGGTATTTAATGGCTCCAAATAAATATGATCTGCCATCACAGGGTCAGTCATAATTGTTGCAGGATTAGAGTTAATCAAACTAACTTTAATTCCTTCTTCTCTTAATGATCTTGCGGCCTGAGAACCGGCATAATCAAATTCGCAAGCTTGACCAATAACTATTGGTCCGCTACCGATGATTAAGGTGTGTTTTATTGATAAATCTTTTGGCATGTGTCTAGTTTTTGGTGTGCGAAGATAACATTGAAAAAAGTTCTAGGAAAACTGCTATCAATTTTTTTATACAAAAAAAGGGACTGTTTTTCAACAGTCCCTTTAAAATTTAATCGTTCAATTATTGTTTAATGAATTTACCTGTAGAAGTAACTCCATTCTGAATAGTTCTTATAATATAAGTCCCTCTATCTAACTCTCCCATTTGTAACGAGATAATATTATCTCCTTTCACAAGGTTTTGAGTTAAATCTCTCACCAACTGACCTGTTAAACTAAATATTTGAATATTTGCTATACCAGCAGCATTTGTGCTTACATCAACCTTAAGCTTATCAACAACTGGATTAGGATAGACAAGAAGCCCATTCTTCTTAGTTGAACTTGCTCTACTATCATCTGCTCGATCTTCAAGCCCTACAAATTGATCAGTTTCAAAAATTCCTCTTCCGTGTGTTCCAATGTAAATTTTACCCTGGTTACGAGCACCTTCTGCCCAACCAAAAGTCATTTGCTTAATAGCATGTACAGGAACTCTACCAAGACCCGTATTTTCTTCCGTCCATTTCACATCAGGTAAAGTACCAATTATTGTATCAGCAACTGTGATTATTGTATCAGCTGCAATAAAGCTTATTGTATCAGGTGGTATTGTATCAAAAACAGCATCATTAAACATTGAATCCGCAGCAATATAAGACGTGTCTCTAATAGTTATACTGGAATTTGACGTAATTATCATCACAGAATCCAATACAATCGTATCAGGTGGTATAACTGTACTATCAATTCTAATTTGCGTCGGAATAATGAGAGTATCCATAACTATAGTAGTGTCGTGATTAACAATTGTATCCGCTGGCATAATGACAGTATCTGCAGGTGTAAGTAAAATAGTATCTGCAGGTATAATAGTTGTGTCCCCTACTATATAGGCAGTATCTTGACTAATATATGTTGTATCTACTGGGAAAGAATTTGAAGTAAAAGCATTTTCAGTGCCAAAAACACCTAGCTCTGTCGCCAATAACACTTTGTTATTGTCTCTAAAGTCTATCATTGCTTCGTAAACTGGAGCTGTAGGAAGAGCATCTGGACCCATACCTGTGATATCCTCAAATTCCACAACACCATTTGATCTAGCATTCGAACTTCTTCTTACATATTGAGCAGAGCCATAATTACCAAGCGTTACAATAATATTATCAGAATTCTGTGGATCAACCGCTACACTAGTAACCGCCCTACCATTAAATTGTCCAATTCTTCTTTGACTTACTGTATTCACAATAGTAAAGTTATCTGGCTTGTCAGTACCTAAGATACTAACGTCAATCTCATTAATATTATCAATTCGATACACTTCTCCTCCAACGGTTCCATAAAATAGATTATCACCATCGTTAGAAAATGAGGCACATAAAATTGACAATTCACGAGAAGGAGTAGGGAGTGATTGAGAGTTTGCAAGCAAAACCCATTTCGGTTCGTTAACAGAACTACCTTTTAATAAGTCTTTAGATAGCCATATGTCCTTTCTGTTGTTATCAGTATTGTTAGTTGGATCAGCTCCTCTAATATTAAATACGGCAACAGCACTCTGTACCAAATCAGGAAATTCATATCTATAAACAAACTCTATTTTTGGATCAATATACTGAATAACAGAAGAATCTGCTGAAACTAAGATACTTAAATTCTTACTTGTGGTTGAAGGATTATAGAATTCGTTTGTATAATTGACTCGAGTACCATAACTAAACTTTCGTATCTCTGAAGCCTTTCCTCGATATCTAAACTCAACTGAATCAGTTAACGCATTTACAAGAATTGTATCAAAAGCTGTAATAATGGTTGTAATTCCATTTAAATTTAACGCTTGAGTTAATGTATCTATCTTATTAACACTAGCCCATATGGTATCTCCTTGAGCTGGAAAGACATCTGAAGTTATTGTGTCTTGAAGAGGTAAAGAATTATTTTTACTCTCATAAGGAATAATTGTACCTGAAACCATTGGCGGCAATGTAGAAAAAGTTAAAATAACAGGAACAGAATCATTTGTCTCAGGATGATTAAATGACTCCCATTTAGCCATGGTTGTATAAAAGGTCGCAGTACCTGAACATGAGCCTCCAGATATATTACAGATATCGGCCAATTTTCCGCTAAATACATTAGCCGTATTAAAAGTAGAAGCTCCTAGGCTAGTTCCAATTCCTTGCAAACGACCATAGCTCCCAAATTGAGATGAGACAAAACCCAACTTTGGATTAATCATAAATAATTCACATTCAAATCCGTCTCCTCCATTAACTTCATGAGCACTCTTTCCAGTATTAAAATCAAATCCAACAAGCTGAGTTCCATTATCTTGAGCACCACCAAGAGCAATATCTTGACCATTTATAGCAATGTCATAAAATTGGGTAACATTATATCCTAAGTTATATTGACCAAAAAGTGGCCTTAGATCAGTTGCATTATTTGTAAAGGCAATTCCACCATCTGTTACAACATAAAGCTTATTAACATTGCTAGGATGAAAAACGAATCCATGCTTATCAGCGTGAACATAGTTTAAGTTTCTACTCCCATCTTGAAAATTAAATTCGTTAGTTGTAGCAATAGATCTCCAATCACCTTGTGAGGGAGATGTTCCATTTGGATTTTTTCTCCATTCAAATAAATTAATACCACCGACAAGGATTCTTCCCGGATCGTTTGGATAAACGATAATTGCATTATCGTAACGTCCTTGACAATTTCCTCCTGCAGAAAAATAATCTGGAGTAAATTGTAATTCAGCCCATGTCAATCCTCCATCACTAGTTCTGTGCACCCCTTGTGTACAACTTGCTCCAAACTGAGCTACCCCCGCATACATGATATCAGAATTAGAAGGAGCAATTGCAACTTCTACCCTACTTCCACCTGAAAAACTTCGAGAAGCCCAAGTAAGACCGTTATCTCTGGAAGTAAAAACGGTATTAACATAACTCACAGTAATTTTACCATCGTCCGACATTTGAACATCATCTGCTCGAAGAGTTGAGCCAGGATTCGGAGAGTTTGCTGGAACATCCCATGTCACACCTCCATCAGTAGACTCCTGAATCCCTTCATTCATAGCAACCCAAATACGTTGAGAGTTGTTAGGATCGATAGCGATCTCATTTATTGTTGACCAAGGCAAATTATAATTTAAGCTATCTGTATCATTAGGATCTAAACTCTCACTTGGAGCAACAAGTTGCTCATATGTGCCATTGCCTGTTAGTTTATACAATCCAGTACCTACAAAATTTGAACCTTTCCCTTTATTATTTCCTCCTTCAAAACCGGATCCTGTTCCAACATAAATGGTTCCATTAGGGGCCTGAGCTATAGTTGAAATAGTAACAACTGAAAAACTATTATCATACGGAAACCAACTTTGCCCCGCATTGTTAGACTCCCATAGGCCTCCTGCAACACCTCCAGCAAACAAATGGTTTGTGTCAGCATTGTCTATCATAAATGCTCTTGTTCTTCCTCCAACATTATCAGGACCTTTGAATGACCAACTGACATCCAAACTCTTATTTCCTTTTTTCATTTTGGATGCATGCCTCTTAGCATTGGCTACATCTTGAGTTGAAACTATTCCAGTAACTCTATCATTTCTAATGGATGCAAGATACTCGAAAGCACCGTTTGCTTCTTGATTCGCTAAATCAAATGCTGAGGTAGTCCTCGGAAAATAGCGTTCCGTTGAAGAATCATTCAGCAAAAAAACTCCTGCAATGGCTGTTAAGCAAGCCGCAGTAAAAAGAGTAATCTTTTTGATATTCATATTGATACGTGTTATAATTAAACTACAGTTAGGTGCCACAATTTACGAATTAAATCATATTGTCATCCCTATTTTAAATAATTGTTCTAATATATCGCTTAGACAACAAAGATGTCCATTTTGTTGCCTGAATAAAAAAAATATTATAGATTTCTATTCCCAAAGAAAATAGCGATGTAAAAATTTAAATAAAACTGTCTATTTTCTGCAAAAGCCAAAATTGGCACTTCCCTTAAATAAGCATCTAATTGAACTCCTACTTCCAGAGATCGAATTGTCTCTCTATCGGTACCATAATCGAAGTGCAAACCCAGTTTAGAAAACAGTCCCGGATAAAGCTTTGTCTCGCTTATCCCATTAAAAAAAGAAGCCCTGCCATAAATATTATTCTTTGTATGCAATTCAGGATCATATTTCTTTTTAATTATAACTCTATTCTTAAAAATTTCGTTTTCTACAATGTTAAGATAAACAGGTTTAGCCAAACCAAGAGAGGGCCCAACTTGAGCCACATAAGTTATTGAAACTCCACGGATAGACTGCTTAGGGAATATTATTTTTTGATAACCAACACTTGGTCTCACCACGATAAATGTATTCAGCTTTCCAAATATATACCCCCTAACATCTTCTTCAAACGGATAAATACTTTTTATTTCCCTTGGGTGCTTAATATTTGCAATTTCAATTTCATACATCCTCTTTGTAAATCCCGTTAAAAATTTACCATAACGATAAGTTAACTGAAAACCATTGGTATGCATTCCAATTCCAAACGAACTTTCCGTCTTAAATATGGTGGTTTTCTCTTCGAAAATTGTCTCTTGAGCATTTAAAAGAGAAATCGAAGAAAAGAAAAAAACTAAGAATATGGATAAAATCTGTTTCAAGCAAATATCTTTACACACAAATTTAACAATAAGAAAATCATTTTAATATGTCAGTAAAAATAAAAGGTAAATATGTCGGTGGTTTAAGATGTCAATTAAACCATGAGCCATCTTCTAATACAATTAACACTGATGCACCGCTTGACAATCAAGGACAGGGAGAAACATTTTCTCCTACAGATTTGGTAGCAGCAGCACTAGGTTCTTGTATGTTAACCATTATTGCCATAAAAGCAAAAGCCAGAAAAATTGAAATTAATCAACCTAAACTATCCATCGAAAAACACATGAATTCTGCCCCAAGAAAAATTGAAAGAGTTAAGATCACTATAGAATTCGATACAGTGCTCAGTGAAGAAAACAGAAAATACCTAGAAGCAGAGGCTAAAAAATGCCCTGTTGCATTGAGCCTTAATGCTGAATTAACTCAAGAAGTTATTTTTAAATATGCTTAGCTATTTCTTTTGTGCTAATAGAAGAATGAGAAACGTTGTAAATTGCACTTCCGTTTTCGACTACAATTAATTGTGGTGACTGGTGAGGAACATCTAACTTTTCAGCAACCAAATTGCTAATTGAACGAAAACGAATTAAATCTAAATAATAAATAGACGTGTGAGGCAAATTTTCCTTCCACGAAATTTCCAATCTATGTTTTGCCATTGAACTAATAGGACAACGGGTTGAATGCTTAAAAATCGCGACTTTGTCGGACGAAGCTAATGCCTTTTCTAAATCTAACTCAGATTGAATATGTAACCAATTCAATTAAGAAGGGTTCTGAGTCGTTTTTACATTTGTTTTACTGTAAGCTGCACAACGATGCGTAGACTTGCAAGAAAACAATAGAGAAGCTGCGAAAATTACTACTAAACCAATTGCAAACTTTTTCATAATATTCTTTTTATATTAACACAAAAATAGCCAAAGCGACGCAGCTTTTTTTTCTTTTGTTCAATTTTGTTAACAACACACTATTCATAAACAGACATTTCGACACCTCCATATTGATAGTGTCAGACTTAAGGTCTAACGATCATTTTAAGCTCTTATTATATAGAAAAATTTGAAATTGCAGAAAAGAAACCCAACTTTTGAGAAATAATTCAATCTATCCCCGTTTTAAACTTGTGAAAAAAATATTTTTCCTTTTTCTATTATTTTTTGGAATTCAACTTGTCAGTTTCGGGCAAGCCAAAAAAATTAATTTTATCGGTATAGAAAGTTTAAAACTTTCAACTCCAAAGCAAGCTAATGATTCATTATCAGCAATTCAAATTGCGAGAGAAGTTTTACAAGGCTTACACGATCTCTCATTTCTGTCTGCTAATATAGATTCTATTAAATGGTTAACGAAGGAAATTATCGTTTATCTCTCTCCGGGGGAAAAATACAAATGGGTTCGCTTAAGAAAAGGAAACTTATCTCAGCAGGAAATTGATGCAATAGACTTTTCAAGCAGAGTTTATTTAGGGCGACCATTTAATGCAAAACAACTTCAAAATTTATTTAAAAAGACAATACAACACTTTGAAAACAATGGTTATCCTTTTGCTAGTATTTCCCTCGATAGTGTTTCAATACTCGAAAAAACAAGGCTGAAAGCATCTTTGCATCTTGAAAAAAACAAAAAGTATCTGATTGATAGTATTAAAATTACTGGAAACTCAGGAATTGACAAGGATTACCTTTCTACCTATTTAGGTATTTATGAAGGAATGCTTTATAATGAAAGTAAAATATCCAACATAGATACTAGGGTTCGTGAAATCCCATTTATAACAGCGAAACAAAGGCCTCAAATTCATTTTTTCGAGAATAGTGTCAAGATAATACTTGATCTAAAAAAGAAGAAAGCAAGTCGTTTTGATGGAATTATAGGACTATTGACGAATGAAGGATCAGGAAAAATTGAATTCACAGGAGACGTTGACCTGAACCTTATTAATGCTTTTAATAAAGGTGAAAACTTTGGACTGAATTGGAGAAAGTTAAAAGGTAACTCACAAGACCTTAACATCGACTTTTTATATCCTTACTTATTTAAAACTCCATTTGCACTAGATTTTGATTTCAAGCTTTACAAACAAGACACAACATTCCTCGACTTAGAAACCAGACTTGGTATTAATTATTTATTAGAAAGAGGTGAATATGTAAGCTTGTTTATTGAGAATAAATCATCAACTCTTTTATCGAGAAGTACTTTTCTAAATACTATCAATCCTCAAATCCCCTCATTAGGAGACCTTCGTATTAATTCATTCGGAATTGCTTATGCAGGCAATAAGACAGATTACAAATACAATCCAACCAAAGGAATGAACTTTAACTTGCTATTTTCTGCAGGAATCAAACGACTAAAAAAGATAACAGAGTTAGAAGAGGAACAACCTAATATTTACACTGATGTTGAGCTAAAAACCAATCAATATAAAGGAAAGTTAAAGGCAGAATTTTATATCCCTATCAAGAGTAGAAGTACCATTAAAGCAGCAAATCAAAGTGCAACTATTTATTCCGAAAACATCTACGCCAATGAACTCTTAAGAATTGGTGGGCTAAAAATTCTAAGGGGCTTTGATGAGGAATCAATCAAAGTTTCTAGTTATTCTATCTTCACGCTAGAATATCGCTTTTTGCTGGACCGAAACTCTTATTTCTCAATATTTGGTGATCAAGGAATTTATGAAAGTAGATCTGAAAATGGGTACAATCAAGGCAATCCTTTTGGAATTGGTGCAGGTGTAAGTTTTGAAACGAAAGCTGGCATATTTACCTTTAATTACGCTGTTGGTAAACAGCTTGGAAATCCAATAGAAGTTAGAGCGGCCAAGATTCATTTTGGTTTTGTCAATTTCTTTTAAATCCGTATTCGTTATCCAATAACAACATTGCTTTTGCTAACTTAGCTTATTCATTGAAACTGACTTAATGGATTTATACCTCTCTATTTTCATCTTTATTATTGGCTGTATATCAGGCGGTTTCATTGGTTTCTTATATCAAAAGAAAAACCAAGAAAACATTCGTCTTACCGAGCTATCTCAAATTGAAGCTGAGAAAAAATCGCTTCAAATAGAAAAGGCACATTTGGAAGAAAGAATTAAAAAGTCAATTGAAATATACACTGATCAACAAGCTCGAGAACGTGAGCTACAAGAAGAAAAAGTAAAGTTGAGCAGCAAACTTGCAGAAAGCAATGCAAATCTTAAAAATTTAGAAGAAAAGCTGACAAATCAAAAGCAAGAACTCGAAGATCTTCAAAATCGTTTTACCAAAGAATTTAAACTTGCAGCTGATGCAATACTAAAACAGAATTCTAAAGAATTCTCTTCTGCCCATCAAAAAGAGTTAGACCAAATTCTTACTCCTTTAAAAGACAAAATAAAGTCATTTGAAGAAAGTATTGAGAAGAAATACATGGATGAAACAAAGGAAAGAACGAGTTTAAAGTCTGAAATTAAACAACTTCTTGAATTAAACAAAACCTTGAATGACCAAGCTAAAAATTTAACATCTGCATTAAAAGGAGAGAATAAGACACAAGGAAATTGGGGCGAAATGGTACTAGAAAGAATTCTAGAAAGCTCAGGATTGATTAAGGGGGAAGAGTATGAAACTCAATTTAGCGATACAAACTCTGACAATAAAAGAATTCAACCGGATGTATTGATCAAATTACCTGAAGGAAAACACATTATTATAGACTCCAAAGTATCCTTAGTCTCCTATGAACGTTTCATTTCGGAAAAAGACGAGAATGAACGGGAGAATCACCTCAAAGCACATATTTTAAGTGTAAAAACTCACGTTAAGGGCTAAGCGATAAAAATTATCAAAGTGGATTATCCGTCAATTCTCCTGATTTTGTGCTTCTTTTTATGCCAATAGAACCATCGTTCAGTATTGCGGCTCAATACGATCCAGCTTTATTTTCATTTGCATGGGATAGAAAAGTAGTGATTGTTAGCCCTACCACCCTTTTGGCAACCTTAAGAACTATTTCTTCTGTTTGGAAAAATGAAAGGCAAACAAAGAATGCCCAAGACATAGCGGAGAAAGCCGGAAATTTATATGATAAATTTGTCGGATTTATTGATGATATGCAGAAAATAGATAGGTCTTTAAAAACTGCTCAAAATTCTTATAATGATGCTTTCGGAAAACTAAGTCTAGGCAGAGGAAATCTTATTAGCAGAACAGAAAAGATTAAGGCTTTAGGAGCAAAAGCCGATAAAAGTATTCCTGCTAATTTAATTGAAGAAAACAGAGATGAGGAATAAAATAATTTATCTTATTAGTAGTTTTCTATTGACTTGTATTTTAATTGCATGCTCTACAAGTTCGTCTGTTACTCAGTACGATTATAGTTACTTATACGACGAAAATCAAGCTGTCATTAATCCTGCTTATAAAGTATTTCATCATAGTTCTGATTCCTCTACTTTGTTTTACGAAATCAATTCAGGAGACATCTTATATGAGCGATTAAACGGTGATTCCTCCCTAGTGGCTAAGCTAAAATTAAAATATACTATCTATCAAGATAAAGCTTTAACAATCATTCTCGATTCAGCACAAAAACAAGTTTTCAATTTTGGCTCTAATGCAAAAGAAACTGTTTTACAAAATCATTTTAAATTCAAAGCTCAAAAAGGTAATGCTTATTGGTTGGTTATTCGCTTTAGAGATGATAACAAAGATTTAAATGTAGTTAACCTGCTTAAGGTTGATAAACGCGATAATTTAAATTCCCAATACTTTAATTATAAAACTGATCAAAAGGTATTGATTCATTCAATTTCTAACGCTACTAATGTTGAGATTACAAAAAGTCCTCTTATAGAATCTAATCTATTTGTTATGGAGCAGTCTGATAAAAACTTCCCTATGACTCCTCCCCCATTCATTAAGGTGAAGACAAATCAGTTAAATGTTGATTTCGATGATTCTTATTCTTTCAACTTTCAAGGCAACAAATATCAAGCAACTAATTTAAAAGCTTTTAATCGCTTCCAAGTGGAACAAGATACCAGTCAGAAGAGTAATTTTGTATTTTACTTTTCAAAAGCTTACCCCAAGATTTCAAAAATTGGCCAGCTTTTAGAGCCTACTCGATACATTAGCACAAGTAAAGAATATAAAGTAATAAAGACTGCCGTAAATCCTAAAAAAGCATTGGATGAATTTTGGCTGAGGTTAGGTAAAAATGAAGAACGAGCGAAGGCAATGCTTCAAGAATATTATTCTAGAGTTGAACTCTCGAATCGATATTTTTCTTGTTATAAGGAAGGCTGGAAGTCTGACCGTGGGATCATTTACATTATTTATGGAAATCCGACAACTATAAGAAAAGATGCTGAGAGTGAAATATGGACCTACGGTGAGGCTGACAACATCTTATCAGTTCAGTTTAAATTTTATAAAAAAACAAACAACTTTTCTAACAACGATTATGAACTGATTAGAAATGTTGAATATAAAAACAATTGGTACAGAGCTGTAGATCAATGGCGACAAGGTAAAATATATTAGATGAGTAAAGAAAATTACATATTTGGAATGCACCCCGTAATGGAAGCAATCAAAGAAGAGAAAGACATAGACAAAGTACTGGTTCAGTCCGACTTGAGAGGTCCGAATGTAACGGAGCTTAGGAAACTTTTGAAAGACTATAAAGTTAGTTTTCAAAACTTGCCTTTAGGAAGGTTAAATCATATGTGCAAAAAACCGCATCAAGGTGTAGTTGCCTACCTTTCTCCAATTGCCTTTCAACCTTACCAAGAAGTTCTGGCGGCAGTTTATGAAGCAGGCAGAGTGCCTCTTTTTTTAATCTTAGATCACATTAGTGATGTAGGAAATTTTGGTGCCATTTGTAGAACTGCAGAATGCACAGGAGTTGATGCTATCATCATACCTGTAAAAGGTTCAGCACAGGTTAATTCAGAAGCAATAAAACGTTCTGCAGGAGCTTTACTAAAAGTTAATCTTTGTAAAGAAAGAGACCTAACTGTTGTTATGGAAGATCTTCAGAATTCAGGGCTCCAGATTGTTGCTTGTACGGAGAAAACAGAAGACTTGTTATACGATGTAGATTATAAAGTACCTACAGCAATAGTAATGGGCTCGGAAGACAATGGGATAAATTCTCATATCTTGAAAGGGGCGGACAAAAAGGTTGCCATTCCAATGAAGGGTGAAATAGAATCTCTTAATGTATCAGTATCTGCAGGAATTGTACTTTACGAAGCAGTTCGTCAAAGAAGGTGATTAAACTAGATCAAAAAGATTCTTTAGCTGCTTTATTTATTCTAATAGGCGCAATTCTTAGGTGCTATGGTTTCTCAGATTGGTCTTTAAGTAATGATGAATTAAGTGCCCTTCATCGATTAGATTATAGTTCATTTTCGGAACTCATTGAGAAAGGAATTTGGGTAGATGGCCATCCGGCATTAGTTCAGGTTTTTCTTTTTTATTGGACTCAATTTTTTGGAAATTCACCCTTAGTAGTAAGACTCCCTTTTGTTTTACTAAGTATTGGGGGCTTGGTTTATTTTTATAAATTAACCTGCCAAATCCTCAATAAAAATGCAGCTCTTTTCTCATTAGCTCTTTTTATCCCCTCTCAACTCTTTGTCCTTTATGGTCAAATAGCACGCCCCTATGGTGCAGGATTATTTTTTATTCTGGGGTTTAGTTTTTACTTGTTTAAGTTTTTAAAAAAAGATCACAGAAAACGTTCGATTCTAATTTCTATATTTTTCGGAATCGCTGCTTCCTTGAGTCATTATTTTGCTACTCTTGGAGTATTAATTTTACTCTTTTTAGGTTTATTCTATCTGAATAAGAGAAGCTTTAGAGGCTACTTATTAATTTGTTTGGGGATTGGTCTTCTATTTCTTCCACACCTAACTATCACATTAAATCATTTAAGTATTGGAGGTGTTGGTTGGTTACCACCTCCTAAACCAGATTTTATTTATCGTTTTATTCAATATACCTTAAATCAATCTGTTATTCTTTATGTTTTAATTGGCCTTGGAATAACAAGCCTACTAGCTACTAAATCGCTCAAATTTAAATTAAAAGAGCAGATAACCCTGCTACTCTTATTTATACTTCCTTACACTATTGCATACTATTATTCCACACACAAAAGTCCGGTGTTACAGTTTTCTGTTCTCATTTTTTGTGCACCTTATTTCTTTTTATTCCTGGCTTCATTCATCAAGAAAGAAAGCAACTTTAAACTAATTGGCATTCTCAGTTTCTTACTAATTAGCATAGGTTTTTATAGCTTGATTTTCGAAAATAAATTTTATCAAAAAAAGCAGTTTGCAAATTTTAAAGGGGTGGTAAAATTAAGTAGTAAGCTAGAGAACCAAATAGGTAAAGACAACCTCATTAGCATTGCGAACACAAATAACGCAGATTACTTCAGCTATTATATACAACTCATTGATTCTACTTTTCAATTTGATATCTCAGCTTTCTCATTATCTAAGCAAATCGGACGTGCTATTGAACTCATAGATAAAAGTGAAAAAGAATATGTTTTAATCAGTTTTGCCAATGTACCTGTTCCTGCAGAGGTTCATGAATTTGCCAAGCAAAAATTCCCAATCATTGAATTTCATGCCAGATTCTTTAATTCAGAAGTTATCTTATACAAAAAAGGAATAAATAATCGTCGAATAATCTATCAATCGGATCATATAGACTACACTTCAAATACAAAGTGGAATGTTGACGAAAATCAACTACAGAAAGAGTTCTTTTATGGCCTAGAAGATTCCCTTGCTTATTTTCAATCCATAGACAACCAATATGCATTAAATTATAAGGATACTATCAAAAATCTGCTAAATGATTCAAACAAATATATTACTATAAGTGCCCTGTTAAAAAGTGACCATAAGTCAAACAGTAAACTCGTTTTTTCAGTAGAAAGAGAGGGCACAAATGTTTATTGGAGAGGAATAGAAACGGCTCCTTTTTATAGAGAAAATGAATGGTATCCTTTTCTTTATGTATTTCAGAAACCTGATGATATACAAGCCCAAGATTTAGTTTCAATTTTCTTTTGGAACCCAGACAAATCGGCTACGTATATAGACGACTTCAAACTCTGTAATTTTGAAGACAGCGATTATAATTATTACGAATTTTAACGACGTATGCTCTATAGAATTCTTCAATTTATAATGAGGCACAGTTTAGCAGCCCACTACCTTCAGATTAAAGCTAATGGCCTAAATACAATACCTAAGTCAGGGCCGTTAATGATTGCTGCCACCCACCCAAATTCATTTCTTGATGCAATTATAATTGCATCAATTATTGACAGGCCTCTACATTTCTTAGCCAGATCAGATGTATTCGAAGCGAAATGGGCTGATTTTATCCTTCGAAAGTTAAACCTCATTCCAATTTATCGATTACAAGAAGGCCAAGAAAACTTAAGTAAAAACGATATAACTTTTAAAGAATGTTATACCATTCTGGAGAAAGACGGAGCCATTTTAATTTTTGTTGAAGGAGTGAGCCTCATTGATATGAAACTTCGCCCATTGAAGAAGGGCTTAGCAAGAATTGCTTTTGGCTATGCTGAAAAAAACGACTTTCAAA